>JBKPPE010000001.1:0-6299 GCA_046733375.1 Acidobacteriota bacterium
AAGTAATAGAGCGCGCCATTGACGCGTGTCTTCTCACCTTCCCATTGTGCGTTGGGTTTGCTGGGAAAATTGTAAGGAATCTGGCCGACCGTTTTGGGAAATGTCACTGTTAGTTTGCCGCCCGGGTTGTAATCGCCAAACAAGACATCGGCGATTGCGGTTCCGCCCTGGGCGCCGGGAAACCATGTTTGAATGATGCCAGGAACGTATTTGTTCACCCAGTTAATGCTCATCGGCCGGCCGTTAATCATGACCACGACGACGGGTTTTCCGGTGGCATAAACAGCCTGAATAAGTTCCAGTTGGCGCCCCGGCAGATCGAGACTCGTGCGCGAGGCAGTCTCGCCGACTGTAGTTGGCGAATCGCCTAACACGACGACCGCGACATCCGATTTCTTTGCGGCTTCAACCGCCCTGGCGATTTCGTCTTTTTCCTTTTCGGTGAGCGGCTCAGACAAAACCTCGGTCTCAGGCCAGTGTTCGCTGGTCGCGTCACACCCTTTGGCGTAATTCACTTTCACCCGATCGCCGAGTTTTTTCTTAATGCCTTGCAGCACGGTGACGCCGTTGACTGCGTTCGGCCCATAGCGATAACGCGTCAGACTGTCATCGTCGGCGTTTGGGCCGATGACAGCGATCGAACGCAGTTCCTTGCTCAACGGCAGCGCGTTGCGGTCATTCTTCAAGAGTACGATGCTTTCGCGCGCCGCGCGCAAAGCCACTTCCTGATGCTCGAGCGAGTTCACGATCCTTTCGGCGCGATTTGCATCCTCGACATACGGGTGATCGAACAGGCCCAGAATGAATTTCACTCGCAGCACGTCGCGCACGCGATCGTCGAGCGTCTTCATCGACACCTTGCCCTCTTTAACCAGTTCGCGTAGCGGCAGGACAAAATCGGCGGGTGGCGTGAAGTTAGTCTTGACGTTGAGGCCCGCGTTGATTGATTGCCGCACAGCATCTTTCATGTCGGTCGCGACTCCGTGCTTGTTATAGAGGTATTCAACCGCGGCGCTGTCGGAAACAACATACCCGCGAAAGCCGAAATCGTTACGCAGACGCTCGGTCAGCCAGTAATGACTGCCCGTCACCGGCGCGCCATCATAGTCGTTGTACGAACTCATCACGCCGAGAATGCCGGCTTCTTTGATCGCAGCTTTGAAAGGCGGCAGGAGAAGACTCTCAACCTCCTGTCGCGTCGCTTGGGGGTCTGTGCGCGCCTGGCCTTCGCGCGCGCCTTTCGCAATGCTGTACACGGCGAAGTGCTTCGCAGTCGAAGCAATCTGATAACTCTTTTGCATAGCCTTCGACATCTCAACGCCAAGTCGAGACACGAGATAGGGATCTTCCCCATACGTATCTTCAATTCTTCCCCAGCGCTGATCACGCGAGACGTCGAGCGTAGGCGCATAGACGTTGGTGTAACCCAGCGCACGCGCCTCGTCAGCCGTGATGCGGCCGATCTCGCTAATCAATTCTTTGTCCCAGGTGTGGCCCTGACCCAATTCTGAGGGAAAGCTGGTAGCCGTCGAAAACGCGACACCGCGCAAACCTTCGTTAGTGAAATCGACCGGAATTCCCAGGCGGGTGTCTTCAATGAAGAATCGTTGCACCTCGTTCATGGCCCAGACATGTTTCGCAATGTCGGTGGCGTAAATGCTCTTGCCGTTTGGTCCAACGCCGTTGAGATGCTCGTCGATGTTCGCGATGCCGTCTTTCCACAGCTTGGTCTTCCAGTTCGGCGTGGGCAATTCATCTTCAAGCGGAATCTCGCCGCCGGTTCGCGCTCTGCCCACTCCGTACAGCGTCGCCGTCTGACAAGTCTTCTCGTCGAGATTCATTTGCCGGAGCAGGTCTTCCACCCGCGCGTTAAGCGGCGCACGAGGGTTCTCGTAAACGTCGAGCCTGCCGTTCTTGTTCAAGTCGATCCAGCCCGTGTGATACATCTCTTTTCGGGCTGGCGCTTGATTACCGCGGGCGGCGCCGTTTGGTGCGCGGAAAAGGCCGAGCGCGAAACCGCCCGACAGCACTAGCGTGATTAGGAGAATGGTTTTCACTGATAAGCTTGCGGATTATCTGTTGACAGCTTGTGAGTCCATCAATAGAATCCGAAGTTCGTTACCGGTAACGTTGCCCAAACGCGCGACACTTTACAACGCCAAAGGTTGATTCGGCAAGAGTTTCTTCCGCTTCCTTGTATGAAGTTCAAACTCTCCAGTCTGAGGGTTGCGGCTATTTTGGTTTGCACCTTGATGTGCGGAATCAGAGGTCAGCGCGCCCAAACCAATAACGACACAAACGCTCAGCGCCATCCCCAAGTGTTCCTGCTTGAGGCAAAAGACCTGGAAGCATCTCGACGCGCAATCCACGAGAACGACAAGAATATCGCCCCGGCGTGGGGCAGGTTGCAGCGCGACGCGCAGAAAGTTTTAAGTGAAGGCCCCTTCTCGATTGTTAACAAGGCAGTCACCCCGCCGAGTGGAGACAAGCACGACTATATGAGCCAGGCGCCTTACTTCTGGCCTGATCCAAAAAAGCCTGACGGCTTGCCGTACATTCGTCGCGACGGGGAACGTAATCCCGAAATCAATAAGATTACAGATCATAAAAGTCTTGATGACCTGGAGAATTCCGTTGAGACACTCGCCCTCGCTTATTACTTCAAGGGTGATGAGGCCTATGCGACGAAGGCCGTTGCTTTGCTGCGCGCGTTCTTCCTCGATCCGGCAACGCGCATGAATCCTAATTTGCAGTACGCGCAGTTTATTCCCGGAATAAACACAGGTCGCGGCATCGGTTTGATTGAAACCCGCGGCCTTACGCGCGTAGTAGATGCAATTGGATTGCTGGAAAGGTCGCAGGCTTTAACGAGCCAGGACGAAAACGGTTTGCGCGATTGGTTTGGAAAATTTCTGCAATGGATGCTCGAAAGCAAAAACGGTCGCGAAGAATCAGCCGCAAAAAATAATCACGGCACCTACTATGATGTGCAGATTGTATCTTTCGCCTTGTTCGTCGGCCGGAAGGATCTCGCGAAGGAAATTCTTGAACAGGCAAAGCAAAAACGAATCGCAACGCAGATCGAGCCGGATGGAAAACAGCCGCTGGAGTTGGCGCGCACGAAGGCTTGGAGTTACAGCAACGGAAATCTCGACGGGTTGATGCAGCTCGCGACGCTGGGCCAATACGTCGGCGTCGCCCTATGGACCTTTCAGACGAAGGACGGTCGCGGCATTCGCAAGGCACTCGACTTTCTTGTTCCGATTGCAGTCGGCGAAAAGAAGTGGACGTACCCGGAGATTGGCGGCGGCGTAAAACCTGAAACCTTGTTTCCGCTCATGCGGCGCGCTGCGGCCGTCTATCGCGACAAAGCGTATCAATCAATGATGGCGAAGGTGCCCCCTCAAGATGCAGCCGATCGCAGTCGTTTGATCCGGTCAGAGACGGCTTCCGCCAAGCAGGCTCAAAGATGAAGGACGCATACCATAAATATGCCGCTCCTACTGAGCTGCTCACGTCGTGGTCCAGTCATACAAGCCGCAGGTTTTTCTTCTCTCACATTGTGATCGTCACGTTCGTCGTCGTTGGACTTGCCGCGTTCACCGCGAACGCCCAGAAGCTTGCGCGCGATCAGTGGGGAGGTGTGCCCGTCACGATCACTCATGAGAACGGGAACTGGGTTATCGCGGGCAATCGAAACCGGGTGACGCTTAATGAACGCGACCTCTCTTTAAATGTCCGGACGACTGCCACAAACTGGTCGATGGCTCCTTCCTCGAATCACGACATGCTGGTGAAGGCGAACGGATCTGAAGTTCCGATTGGGTTAACGCAAGCAAAGAAGATTGAGATTGTTCCATACGACGCAGGCTTCAAGAGCGGGGTGAAGATCTCGCTGGCGGATTGGTCAGTTAATTCGACGAAGGTGGATCTCACGCTGTTCCTCACGGTCTGTCTCGAAGGACGCGATGAAGATTTGGTTTTTGACATCGCCGCGAGTGAACACGAAGCAACTCTCCGGCAGTTGGATTGGCCGGCTGCGCTCGATGCGCGCGATGTTGATTACACGCTGTTGAGTAATGGCCGCGGCACGTTGTTGCCGCGCAACTGGCCCAAAGAGTATTACCCGATTCGTTCAATCACGCCCGAAGGAAAGATCGCCGCAACGGATCACAGCCTCTTGCAGAGTCACGTGATCGAATCCTGGTCGATGTCATGGTGGGGATTTCAAAAACAGAAGTCGGCGATGATGGTCATCGTCGAGACTCCCGATGATGCCGCGTATCAATTTAAACATCCGACGGGCGGTCCGACGGAAATCGGTCCGCGCTGGATCGCGCAGCTCTCACGTTTCAACTATCCGCGGTCGGCGCGCATGGTTTTCATCGACGACGGCACCTACGTCGACATGGCGAAACGATATCGGCGATACGTCATGGATTCCGGTCTGTTCGTTTCTCTGAGAGAAAAGATTGCGCGCACGCCCGCGGTGAATGATCTGATCGGCACGCCGCAAACACGTATCAGCATCCTGCACAACTTGAGTCCCGACAGCGATCGCTACGACATCAAAGACCTGGGGAAGAATTACAGCCTTGTGACATTCGATGAAAGAGCCGGGCAACTGCGCGAATTGAAATCGAGAGGCTTCGATCGTGTTTTGGTTTTCATTTCGGGCTGGCCGCATCTTGGTTACGATCGGCAGCATCCGGATTCGTTGCCGCCACCGGAAAAAGCCGGAGGCTGGCAAGGATTCAAGCGCCTCACCGACGCGGCCCGCGAACTCGGTTATCAATACATCCTTCACGATCAGTACCGCGATTATTACCTCGACGCTCCTTCTTATGATCCGCAGTTCGCGGCGCGCGAAGAGGATGCGCGGCTGCCGGCGCAAGCTTTTCCCGGAAGTCGCTTCGGCGATTTCAAAAGTGGCGACATTCCTCTGATGAGGCATTGGGACGGCGGTAAGCAGGCTTATCTCAACAATCGTTTCTGGCTGGGCCATTTGGTGAAGAACTATCAACTGTTTTGCGATCATGGAATCACGCCGCAGGGCATTTACATAGATGTGATTGGTTACGTGCCGCCGGACGCGGACTTCAATCCTGAACATCCGACGACGCGCACTGAAGCGATGGCCGGCCGCGCCGCGACAATGACCTGGGCGCGTCACAATTTGGGAATCGTCGCAACTGAAGCTGGCGCCGATTGGACTATTCCCTACGTCGATGTCATCAATCAATCGGGCGGCGGCAGCAAGGCCATCGTTGTTCCGCTTTACCAGTTGGTCTATCACGATGCCGTGATCATTTCGTATGGCGCGCGCGACATTCCGAGTTTGTTACGCGGAATTCTGAACGGTGGAGTTCCCGAGCTGCCGATCACGCCAACTGACGACAAGATGCTGTCTTTGATGCGCACGATGATGGCGCTGCACAGGCGCGTCGCTTTGCTCGAGATGACCAAGCATGAATTTCTCGACGCGAACTATCGCAAAGAACGAACGACCTTCGCCGATGGCACAACCGTGACGGTAGATTGGAATGACAACTCATTCAGGATTAGTCCGGAGATCAAATGATGACTCAGCAGAAGCGTATGCCAGCGTTATTGGTTTTGGTCGGAATGGTGCTTTCAGCGCTGCCCATCGTAGCGCCGACGAAAGCAGCCATAAAGAAGGCCAAGCCGACTGACTGGTCTGTCGCTGTCGTGGAATCAACAATCAAGCGCAATCCGACCGGCGAGTCATTCAAAGGCTGGGGATACGCGAAGGCTCTCTATCTCTATGGCGAATACCTCGTCTATCTTCGCACCAGAGACAAGCGTTACCTGGATCACATTCAATCGTGGGTTGATCAGCATATCGACGAACAGGGTACGATCAATCGTCCGATTAACTCGCTCGACTACATCATGCCCGGAAATCTTCTGCTGATTCTTTACAAAGAGACGAAGCGGGAGAAATACAGGTTGGCGGCGCAGAACATTCGCAAAGTCTTCGACACTTATCCGCGCACGAAAGACGGCGGCTTCTGGCACGCCAACATTCCCAGCCGCGCGTGGCAGTTGTGGGCCGACGGCGTCTTTATGTCGCTCCCGTTTCTGGCGCGCTACGGCGAGATGTTTGGCGAAAGCAAGTACACCAACGCTGAAGTCGTGAAACAGATGCTGATCTACTACCAGCACCTGAACGATCCGTCGACCGGTTTGTTATGGCACGCGTACGATGAAAGCGGGGCGCAGGCTTGGGCCAATCCGACCACTCATCAGTCGGCGTTTCATTGGGGCCGTGCCTTCGG
>JBKPPE010000002.1:0-4025 GCA_046733375.1 Acidobacteriota bacterium
CGCGAAAACTACCGGCGTGCGTTCGACAATTTCGACGCCGCAAGGGTTGCCGCGTACGGTCCCGGCAAAGTTAATCAGCTACTTGCCGACGAAGGCATCATCAGGAATCGTCTGAAAATCGCCGCGGCAATCCAAAATGCGAAGGCGTTTTTGGCGATCAAGAAAGAGTTTGGGAGTTTCGATACCTACGTGTGGCGGTTTGTGAATGGAAAGACTTTGCGGCGAAAACGCGGTGCGGCCGTGCCGGCGCACACTCCGGTTTCCGACGCGCTCAGCCGTGATTTATTGGGCCGCGGGTTCAAGTTTGTGGGTTCTACCATCTGTTATTCATTTATGCAGGCCGTAGGCATGGTCAATGATCACGATCTCGGGTGTTTTCGGTATAAGGAAGTTTCGCGAAAGTAGGTTGCGTTTCCAGCGAGAATACGGGTCTTCCCCCTTCTCCCTTTTGGGAGAAGGGTCGGGGTTGAGGGCCTAGGACGTGACTCCCTGTTTAAGTTTTTATTGTGAGAGATGAGTTCGCCGCGAACTCATCTCTCACATCGATAGGTCGTGTGGGTTTGCTTCCGTAAACCCTCACCCAACCCTCTCCCAAAGGGAGAGGGCAATATTTTTTCCGAAAAAAGTTTTTCGTCCGCGTTTAGATTTTTCTGGCGCACATATCTCTGAAAACCTCAGCTTTTCTTGCCGTCAATTAAAAACCGATTGATTTCGAAAAAATAAAACACACAAAGGATCTCGAAAAATTGCTTTAAGAATTTCTTTTCGGTATAAGACTCAGCGTCACGAAGGTTACGGCCATCGAGACCGGCGAAAGGATCGGCGAACGGAACCGTGAGGTTCTGGGAGAGAGCAAAGGCAGAGCGGTTTGCAGTTGCTATTGACGCCTTTCGTTGAGGCCGAAAGGTCTGCTAGGGAAGACCGGAAGGTTTTCCGGAGCGCCCGGATAAAAACGGGTAGCAACCACTAGAGAGGACCCGCTGGTGGTGAGCCATGTCGCTTGGAGAAATCCAAGCCTCGTTGCCGGGAACGTAACCGGCGGTGGAGGACAGCCACCTCAAAAAACTACCTAACGGCACCACGTTGACCGCAAGGTTGATGTGAGATTGGTGGAAACAAATTTTGCGGCTCGCAAGGGACGCGAAGTTAACTGAAACGAATCGCGTGCTGACCGGGAAGCGCCGACCGCCGGTGGCTTGTCGGGATACAAATTGGCAGCTTGGTACTGACGAGTCTAGGCTGCCATCTTACGAATCGCTTCGGTGATTCATAAGACTTCGAGATTGCGCTGCTAGCATCTTCGGGTGAGAGCAGCGCGATTTCGTTTTTGGGCTCCGGTAGCGTCCGCATTGGAGCGCCGCAACAGAGCGCCCCCATCCTTGCGGGCGGGTCGCGCGCATCCTGCGCGCTTTTCTGATGTCTTCCTCCCCGCGCCACCCTCACGACAATTCACAAATTTTTACAATTCACAGACCACCACCGGCTAGAGTTTTTCCGTTCTCGCTGATAAAGTTTGAGACCCTTTTGTTATCGAAATGTTTAGAGGCGGGCTACCGCCCGCCATCTTTGAATCAGGGCGGGCGGTAGGCCCGCCTCTAAACGAAACTGGAGATACGCAAATGAGTGACACCGCTACTCAAACTCAATTGGAAAATAAACCGGGAAGTTTCTGTTGGATCGAATTGATGACGAGTGACGGCCCGGCGGCAAAAAAATTCTACATGGAGCTGTTTGGTTGGGAGGCGAACGATACGCCGATCGGGCCGGACCAGCTTTACACCATCTACACACTGAACGGGAAAAGCGTGGGCGCCTCGTTCCAAAAGGACGAAAGCATGAAGCAAGTGCCGACGCACTGGGCTTCATACATTAGCGTAACCAGCGCCGATGAAACGGCCGCGAAGGCGAAGTCGCTCGGCGGCACAGTCGTGCAGCCACCCTTCGATGTCATGGAACATGGACGTATGGCCGTGATCGCAGACCCGACCGGCGGACACTTTTGCCTTTGGCAACCCAAGCAACACAAAGGCGTGGGGGTGAAGGGCGAAGTCGGATCGCTTTGCTGGAACGAGCTGCTGACGAACGACACGGAAAAGGCTAAGGATTTCTACACGAAACTTTTTGGTTGGAAGTCGAAGACTGACACCGGGGCGACGCCTTACACGGAATGGATCAACGGCGACGACCATATCGGCGGTATGATGCAGATTCAGCCGCACATGGGACCGATGCCGCCGAACTGGGGAATCTACATCGCGGTCGCTGACTGCGACGGCACCGTCACTAAAGCGACGTCCCTGGGAGCGCGTACTTACGTTCCGCCGACTGACATTCCGAACGTTGGCCGGTTCGCCGTATTGGCTGATCCCCAAGGCGCCGTGTTCAACGTAATCAAGCTGAATTTGCAGCATCACGGATAAAGAGAGTAAGGGCGACACGCAAGGCGGGGCAGCAGTCCGCGCGTAAGCCAGGGCGTCCAATCAACGCCCTCCCTTACGGTCGGGCTACTGCCCCGTTTTGTGTTTAGGATCACATCATGAAAGCGCGGATCGTCTGGCTGATCCTTTGCGGTATCTGGGGATCGACCTGGCTATTTATCAAACTCGGTCTGAATGATCTTCCGCCGCTCACGTTCGCGGGCATTAGATTTCTGTTTGCGTCCTCGATTCTGGTGGCAATCATCCTTGCCCGCGGCGTTCGGTGGCCGCGAAAGCGAAGTGAGTGGCTTCTCATTGCTGTCGTTGGTTGGTTGCAGTTTAGTCTGAACTACGGTCTGGTCTTCTGGGGCGAGCAGCGAATTCCGTCCGGTCTTGCGGCCGTCCTCCAATCAACATTTCCCGCTTTCGGTTTGATTATCGCGCATTTCTATCTCCCCGAAGAGCGCATCACGCCTAAGAAACTTTTCGGGGTTCTTTTAGGAATCATTGGAGTTGGAATTGTTTTCTCGGATCAATTGTCGTTTGCAGGAAAGGCCGCTCTCGCCGGGAGCGTAGCGCTGGTGCTGAGCGCTTTTTGTGGATCTTACGGAAACGTTCTGGTGAAAGCCTATGGCACCCAGATCGATCCGTTTGTACTCGCCGCGGGACAAATGGTCTGCGGCTTTCCGCCCCTGCTGGCACTCGGAATCGCAAAGGAGGGAAACCCGTTTCACTTCCACTGGACCCTGACCGCAGTGGTTGCTCTGGCCTATCTTGTGATCATCGGTTCAGTGATCGCGTTCACGCTCTTTTACTGGCTGGTGCGACGAATGGACGTTGTCAACACCATGCTGATCGCGCTCGTGACACCGGTTGTCGCCGTGGTGCTCGGCATGATGGTGTTGCACGAGAAATTCAACTGGCGTCTGTTCGCCGGCGCCGCGTGCATTATTTCCGGGATCGGCCTCATCGTGTTACGGAAGAGACAAAAGAGTGTCGCGATTGAGGAAGAAGAGCCCGAGATGATGGCGGTCGGATGACCTCGCGTTCTATATTTGCCGCATGCCGATATCATCGATTAATCCCGCAACAGGCAGAGTTCTGCAAAACTTCGACGCGCTGAACGAACAACAACTGGAAGAAAAGATTGCTCGCGGGGCGGAGTCGTTCCGCGCTCATCGACGCACTTCATTCGCCGACCGCGCTGGAAAGATCAAGCGCGCGGCCGAGATCCTCGACAGCGAAAAGCAGACGCTCGCGCGCACAATGACGCTCGAGATGGGCAAGCCCATCAATGCCGCCGTGCAGGAAGCGGAAAAGTGCGCGTGGGTTTGCCGTTACTACACCGAAAATGCCGAGCGTCATCTCGCGGACCAAATCATCCGGACGAATGCGACGAAGAGTTATGTGCACTTCCAGCCGCTGGGGCTGGTGCTCGCGGTGATGCCGTGGAATTTTCCGTTTTGGCAAGTCTTTCGTTTCGCCGCGCCGGCCATGATGGCCGGTAACGTTGGCCTGTTGAAACACGCGTCGAACGTGCCGCAGTGCGCGCTCGCTATTGAGGACATTTTCCGGCGCGCCGGCTTTCCCGCAGGTTGTTTTCAAACC
>JBKPPE010000003.1:0-5461 GCA_046733375.1 Acidobacteriota bacterium
GATGTGGGCCTTCTCGTCGACTTCCTTCGAAGTGTAAATGCGCTCACCGTCGATGAATTGCGGCGGCGAAGATTTCGCTGCCCTGACCAGCTGAACTTTGTCGGGTGTCGGCGTTTCCGGCGGTGAAGCTGAGGGACTTGGTCCAGGCGCTTTGCGACCTGACTGTGCGAAAGCGGTGCCGCAGAGGAGCAAAAACAGAAATGGAAGTAACGCTCGCCGCATTTCACCCCATCGCCTCTGCGTTATCAATCTGCGCGCGCTGTAGTCGCCCGCTGTAATCGACGTAAACGGACTTCCACTCTGAGAAGATATCGAGCACTTGCGTGCCCGCTTCGCGATGGCCGTTGCCGGTCGCCTTGGTTCCGCCGAATGGCAGGTGAACTTCTGCGCCAATCGTCGAAGCGTTTACGTAGAAGATGCCCGTGTAAATGTCATTCATCGCGTGGAATGCGCGGTTGACGTCCTGCGTGTAAATCGCCGCCGACAGGCCGTACTGCACACCGTTCGCGATTTCGATCGCTTCGTCGAGCGACTTCGCGGGAATAACTGAGGTTACCGGGCCGAAGATCTCTTCCTGGGCGATGCGCATGTCGGGTGTGACATCGGTGAAAACAGTGGGTTCGATGAAGTAGCCATTCGCGTAGTCGCCTGTCGTCAGATGTCGGCCGCCGCACGCGAGTGTGGCGCCGTCTTCGTTCTGACCGATGTCGATGTAGTTCATTATTTTTTCGACCTGGTCCGGATTCACTACCGGACCGACATCGACTTTTGCATCCGCGCCGTTGCCGATACGTAAAGCCTTGGTCCTTTCAACCAACTGCTGATTGAATTTTTTGTAGACCTTCTTGTGAACGATCAGTCGTGACGAAGCCGTGCAGCGTTGGCCTGAGGTGCCGAACGCTCCCCAGATCGCGCCCTCGATCGCATTGTCGATGTCGGCATCGTCCATCACCATGATCGCGTTCTTGCCGCCCATCTCGAGCGAGCAGATTGCATTGCGTTCAGCGCATGCGGATGCGACTCGCTGCCCTGTCTCCGTCGAACCTGTGAAAGAGATCAGCCTTACCGCCGGATGACTGCTGAGGCGCGCCCCGATCACCGAGCCGTGTCCCATCACCAGATTCACCACGCCAGGTGGAATGCCGGCCTCTTCGCATGCTTTCACCAGGTTGTAGGTCGAGAGCGGCGTATCCTCGGCGGGCTTCATCACAACTGTGTTGCCGCAGACCAGCGCCGGCATGAGCTTCCACGAGGGAATTGCCATGGGAAAATTCCAGGGCGTGATCAATCCGCACAGTCCCATCGGCTGACGCACGCACATCGCGAACTTGTTCGGCATCTCAGCCGGAGTGGTGAATCCGTGCAGGCGGCGCCCTTCGCCCGCAGCGTAGTACGTGCAGTCGATGGCCTCCTGCACGTCGCCGCCCGCTTCTTTCAGGACCTTGCCCATCTCGCGCGTCATGTCTGCGGTGAACTTCTGCTTGTCGCGGATCAAGATCTCGCCTACGCGAAACATCAGTTCAGCGCGCTTGGGCGCGGGCGTCAATCGCCAGGCATCAAATGCATCGCGCGCAGCGGCGACCGCATCATCGACATCTTCAGTGGTAGAAACCGGAAACCGTCCCACGAGATCGCGAGTGTCGGCGGGATTCCGATTTTCATGCCATTCGCCGCTGCTGCTCGGGACCCAGCGGCCTCCAATGAAGTTTTGATAAGAGTTTACGCGCGTGCGCGGGGACTTCTGGTGGGACTTAACTTTCTTTGCGAGTGCCTTTTTTGCTTGAGCCATAAAAGTTTCGGGTTTCAAGTTTCGAGTTTCGGGTTAACCCAACTTCGACGCGAACTCGAAACCCGAAACCCGAGACTCGAAACTATTCATATGTAAACTGAACAATTCGTTGCACGATCCGATCGGCGCGACGATCGAAGCGCGACAGATTCAGAACGATTGGGTCACCCGGTTTCAGCGAATCAATTACGCGCTGAAATTCCGCGAGCGTCGTAACCGGCACGCGATTAATGCGCGTGATGACCTCGCCGACGGTCACTTCGTTCGGTCGAACATCGGCTGCCAACCCGTTTGGATCGACTTCCTTGATGTACAGTCCCTTCACGCCGTTGAGTCGCTTGTCCGCGATCAATTGCGGCGTCAGTTCGCCCAACGTCAGCCCCAAACGCGCGCTGTTGCTCTTTCCCGCATCGGTTTTGGCTTTGGTAGTGACGGTTGCGTCGCTCGTGCCGAAGTCGGGACGCTCGGACAAGGCGACGCTTACCGAATGTTTTTCCATTTTGCCGTCAACGTCACGGAGGAAGGTCAGGCTGACCGTTTGGCCGACAGAAGCCCCGGCAACTTTCGCGATCAGGTCCTGGGCGTCCTGCACGGGTTGGCCATTGAACTCGATGATGATGTCGTTAACCCGGAGCCCGGCTTTAACCGCCGGTGTGGGTTCACCGTCACGCTCATTTTGAATGTCGGCGATGATTGCGCCATGCGCATCCGGCAACGAGTACACGCGCGCGAACTCGGCCTTCACTGAGTCGAGCGTGACGCCGAGATAGCCGCGTTTCACTTTGCCGTTCGTGAGCAGTTGGTCGCACACATACTTTGCGTCATTCGAAGGCAGCGCAAAGCCGATGCCGTTGTAGTCACCGTTAAGCGTGGCAATCTGCGAGTTTACGCCGATCACTTCGCCGTGCATGTTCACCAATGGGCCACCACTGTTGCCACGATTGATCGCTGCATCGGTTTGCAGGAACCGTTGGAAACTGGTGAACGCCTGTGAGTCGCGCTCTTTCTTTGAAATAATTCCGGCCGTCACCGTTTGGTCCAATCCGAACGGCGATCCGATCGCCAGTACCCAATCGCCAACCTGCACGGCGTTTGAGTCACCAAACTTCATTACCGGCAGCGCATGGTCCGATTCAATCTTGATCAGCGCGAGATCAGTTTCGCGATCCACACCGATCACTTTGCCACGATAACGTTCACCACTGAGCAGGCTAACCGTGATGCGCGAAGCATCTTCGATCACATGATTGTTCGTGACGATGTAACCCTTCGCATCGATGATGAAACCGCTACCGACGCCCCGCATTGGCCGCGGCGGCTGACGACGAAACATTTCGTAGAGCGGATTGCTCGGTGTTTTGTCAGCCTTGTCTTCTTCGTTCTCAGCGATGTCCGCCGTCGCCTGCAGCGTGTCGATGTTAACCACCGCGGGTTCGACGTGCCGCGCAATTTCCACAAACGATGCTGACAAAGCGTCTGGCCCGCGCGCCGCGAGTTGCAGTTGATCCTGGGCCACTGCCGTTCGGCCGGCCAGGATGGCGCCAATGCCGATGCCAGTAAGCACGCAAACCGCGGCCAAAGCCGCAATCCAAACGCGCAGCTTTCTCAGAATTGACTCCTCGGCATCAGTGGTTGGTTTGAGCGATTCGAACATATGTCACCGCCTTCGAGAATCGTGACAGCGTTTAGTTGAATGAGCAGGCCACTCGGGTCCGGGGCTGATTCGGGCAGTATAGCCAAACAGTCAGGGAAAAACTAGTTGCATTCCGGGATGGTAGTGCCTGATTTCGCTTGGCGATCCTTTGCGCCTTTGCGTCTTTGCGTGAACCCCCCGGTTCCCCACGGATAAGTCTCAAGCCAACGCGCAAAGACCGCAAAGAAACGCAAAGTAGGCCACTGCCCCCTCGATCCTTGAAGAAGGTCCGACGTTGAGCTCCGCTATTTTTGGTGGTTCTCGCAATCGAGGAAGGACCGCGAATTCTGGACAGACGTCAGCCGTCGCAGTGCGCCGGGTCCAATCGAACGCTGCGCTGCGTTTCGTGATCTTTCCGCCAGCTGTAGGCGACTTGGCGAACCGGCTGCGCTAAAATCTCCGCAGATGAAAGACGTTGTTCGCATTGGAATTATCGGCGCTGGGTTTGCCCGCACAACGCAAATTCCCGGCTTCAGGAACTGCGAAGGCGCGCGGGGGGTCGTGATTGCCAGCGCGCATCGCGAACACGCCGAGGAAGTTGCGCGCGAATTCGACATTCTCAACGTAGCGGACGATTGGCGCGGCGTGATCGAACGCGACGACGTCGATCTCGTCAGCATCGTCACTCCTGTCGTGACGCATTATGAAATTACAATGGCGGCGCTCGAAGCGGGTAAACATGTCCTGTGTGAGAAGCCGATGGCAATGAACGCCGACGAGGCGCGTCAAATGATGGAACTGGCGCGGGAAAGGAATCTGCTCGCGTTGATTGATCACGAATTGCGCTTTCTCCCTGGACGACAGAAGGTCGCCGAAATGATTCGTCGCGGCGACATCGGCCAGCCGTGGCACGCGCGCTGTCTTTTTCGCTCGGGACAACGCTCTGATCCTAATCGTCCATGGAACTGGTGGTCAGACGTGAAGCAGGGTGGTGGCGCGCTGGGCGCGATCGGTTCGCATATTGTGGATGCGTTTCGCTGGCTGCTAAACACAGAAGTTAATGAAGTGTTTGGCCAGCTTTCGACGCATGTTCCCAAACGGAAGGATCAATCAGGAACCGTGCGCGAAGTTACGACTGATGACGAGGCAAATTTGCTGCTGAAATTTGGCGGCGCCGCTTCATCAGGTGCGACGGGCAACGCGTCGCTGTCGATGGTGCAAGCTGGAGCGTCCGCTCACGTCGTTGAGATCTTCGGCTCGGAGGGCGCTGTGAAAGTTGACGGCAACGGGTACGTTTGGTCGGCGAAGAGCGGCGATACTGAATGGACAAGCGTGGAAGTTGATCGAGGCGCGCTAGCACCCGGCATGGCTGAAGGCGGCTGGTCGCGTGGATTCACGGCGTTCTCAAAAAAGCTTGTCGACGCCCTGCGCGAAGGTCGCACGACAGTTGAAGGCGCGGCGACCTTCGAAGATGGCTACCGCACGCAGCTGGTGCTGGATGCGGCGCGGAGATCGAATGAAACTGGTTGCTGGGAAAAGATCAAATAGCATTGAAAATTGAAAATTAGAAATTGAAAATTGCTAATTAGGCCGCAGCCGTGAATGTGCTCATTCGATAACTGAAGACGTTAATGTGTTCCTTCGATTACTGACGTCTTCTTCTTGTTTCCTTTCGTCGTCACAATTGATTGTCCGATGATGTTGCAGAGCTGATTGCGTAGTTGCTGCGCTTCCGGCGATCCTGCTCTGAACGACCTGATGGCAAGAAAAAATCGCAAACCTCAGATCGCTATTCGGCGCGTTGGCATCGACACGGGTGGGACGTTCACTGATTTTGTTTACGAGGCTGCCGGCCATGTCAAAGTTTTTAAAGTCGCCTCAACGCCCGACGATCCTTCACGCGCCATTGTCGAAGGTTTGCAGCGCATCGCATCAGAGAGTGGCAGTGAACTATCTGAGATAGAAGTCGTCCACGGTACAACTGTGGGTACCAACGCGCTGCTACAACGACGTGGCGCACGCGTGGCGCTGGTCACAAC
>JBKPPE010000004.1:0-6220 GCA_046733375.1 Acidobacteriota bacterium
GTGCTCAGTCACACTCGGCAACGGTTCCGGCAGCGCGCCGGCGTGCTTTGCCTCGACTTCTTTCGTTTCAGTAGCTTTGACACGTCCTTGCTGATCCTGGTCGTTTTTATGTTTTCGTCGCAACAGAAGAAAAAGGAACACCAGTTCCAGTGCTACCAGCAGCAAAAGACTCGTCCATGCGAATGCCATGGTCTGTTGTGGATCAAGACGCACAGCGTTCATCATGAACATGAGGAAAACGATGCCGGGCAGACCGAGAACAAAAATGCCTGCCATCGCGCTCACCAGCAGCCCAGGTCGAACTTCTCTAAATTCCAACTCTGTGTCAGTTGATGGAAGCTTCGCGCCACAGTAGTTGCAGAAGCTCAGGCCTTTGACGACGACTACTCCACACGATGAGCAATACATGCGCTTTCCTCCTGCATCGCACTACGATAACCCGCTTGGCAAAGTTCGGCAGCGAAACGCCGCTAATCTGTAAAGTGCTGAAAGCCTTTCGCCGGCAAGTCCCACTCGTGGGTTTTTTCGCGAATCTTTACCACGCCGGATTGGTGGATGATTTCACCGATACGAGAAATCGCGACGCCGTCGACGCGCTTTGGAAGACGCGAAACGTTTTCGGCAGCGACCGTGAAGAGCAACTCGAAGTCCTCTCCGCCGTGCAGAGCTAACTCTAATGGATCAAGGGCACGTCGCCCGCAGAGATGGACGACGTGCTCGTCCAGCGGCAGTGAAGCGGCATCGATCGTCGCGCCCACTTTGCTCTCCTCGCAGAGATGATGCAGATCAGACGAGACGCCATCGCTGATGTCGATCATCGAAGTTGCGAGTTGCTCGTCGCCGAGCACGATGCCCCAACCGACGCGGGGCTGCGGAGAGAGTTGGCGGAGAAGAAGAGATTGAATTGCAGCCTCGTCGCTAATGAGACTCGACCCGGTCGCATCCACCACCCCGCGCGAGCTGCTCGCGCGGGGATCCCGGTCCGCTCCCGGGACTGACATGTCCTGCCTCCTGCGGTCTGCCTCCTGCTGAGTGTCGTTGCGCTCCCCCGACCTCTCGTCGAGGCGCGCGCCGAGTTCGATCAATTTCAGTCCCGCCGCGGCGCCGCCGAGGTTGCCGGTGACGAAAACTTGATCGCCGGGTCTTGCTGTCGATCGGAGAACAGCATGATCCGCACTGACTTCGCCAATCACGATCGAATCGATCACGATTTGCGCTGATGCTGAGATGTCTCCACCCGTCAGTGTCACTCCAAAACGATCGGCGAGCGCGAAATAGCCGGCGAAGAAGTTGTCCTTGAAATCGCTTGCCCAGTCGTGCTGAGGCACGCCGATTGAGACTAACGCCCAGAGGGGACGCGCGCCCATTGCGGCAATGTCTGAAAGCGAAACTGTGAGTGCTTTGTGACCGAGCAGTCGTGGCGGCGTTGCATCGGGATGAAAGTCTATGCCCTCGACCAGGAGGTCTGTGCTGATTACAAGATCGCGATCAGATGATTGGCGGAAAACGGCAGCATCGTCGCCGATGCCGGAAATGACGCGCGTCGAAGTCTTGCGCGCGGATGTCTGCTCGCGAAGCTGCCGGATGAAGTCGAACTCGTTCATGAGCGGCAAAGAGCAAAGGGCAAAGGGCAAACAGCAAAAGACAAAAGACATGGCAACGACTCTTAGCGCTTGGCTCTTAGCGCTTAGCCCTAGCTCTTTGCCCTTTGCTCACAGATTCCGCCGCAGCGATTCGAGCCCGCCTTCGATCGTTTCCACAGAAGTCGAGAAAGAGAAGCGAACGTGTCCTTCGCCGTCAGGACCAAACACCGATCCGGGCACGGTGGCGACTTGTGCGCGATTCAGCAGAATCTCAGAAGCTTCTCGACTGTTGCTGCTAATGCCCGACACATCCGGGAAAGCATAGAAGGCGCCCGCAGGCAATGCAGAAGTCAGTCCGAGGTCGTTCAATCCGCCTACTAACAAATCGCGCCGCTCACGATAAGCGGCGCGCCCGGCCTCGATAAAGTCTGACGCTGTCGTAAACGCTGCCAGCGCTGCCCACTGTGTTGGAGTCGAGACACCGTTTGAAGAATAGAGGACCGCTTTGCGCATTCCGGTCATCCACGGCTCGCCTGCGACCGCATAGCCGATACGCCATCCGGTCATCGCAAAAGATTTCGACATGGTGAAACAGGTGATAGTGCGTTCGAACATGCCATCGAGCGAAGCAATTGAAACATGCGGTTCGTCATAGACAATGTCTTCGTAAGCTTCGTCGGCGATGACAACAAGATCGCGATCCTTGGCGAAGCCGGCAACTTCTTCCGCTTCGGCGCGATTGAAAACAACACCCGAAGGATTTGTTGGTGTGTTGAAATAAACAGCCCGCGTGTCCGAGGTTGCGTAGCGAGCGAGCGTTTCCGCGAATCCATTTGCGCGCGCTTCTTCGGTCGGCACCAGTACGATTCGGCCCTGGCAGTGTGCAACCAAATCTTTGATCGGTGTCCAGTAGGGCGAGAACACGAGCACTTCTTCACCTGGATTTACGACTGACTGAAATGCGCTGTACAAACCCTGCATGCCGCCGTTGACGACAAGGATATTTTCGATCTTCGCGGGAATCTGATTCTTCGTTCGCAGCTTGTCACCAATCGCCTGTCGCAACTCAGCAATGCCGGATGATGGTGCGTAGCGCGTCTTATTCGCTTTTAAGGCTTCTGCGGCCGCGTCTTTTATGTAGTCGGGAGTAGCCCGATATGGTTCGCCACCTTCGAACTGATAGACACTGGCGCCCTGCGCGCGGAGCTCCATGACCCGGTTACGAATATTGACGATATCTGAGAAACCAACTTCATCGAACCGAGCGGCGAGGCGAAACCCTGCGGCCGTTGCAAGCATTTTGTTTATGAAAACCTCCGAATGGCAGGACGTAATTAACGGGCGATTATACCCATGGCTGATTCAACGGTCTATCGCACAGGCGTTCTGGCGCTGCCCAGTTTCGAATTCTCGGCTGTTCTGTGCGAAGCCTTTCCGGTTTTCTCTGCGGTCCGTGTCGGAAACTCGAGGAACAAGCGCAGACGAGCGCGTAGGCGCTTTCGCTGAGCGCGGAGAAAATGCAAACTCGTACGCCCGCTTTCTACAATGATCTAATGCTCTACACCCACCTCAGTTAAAGCGAAACTTTTAACGAAATCACTTAACTCAACAGACGTAAATCGTTGACACATAAACGATCCGTAGCTACTATCGCTCGCGAGAACTGGCGACGCCACGACCGGATCGGGCGTCATTCCCTTTGGCCACAGACATTCCAAACCGATGGCTTCAGTCATACCGGAAAAGTTGTTCTTCAAAATCGGCGAAGTCTGCGAGTTAGCCGGTGTCCAGGCGCACGTGCTGCGTTACTGGGAGACGGAATTTCCGATGCTGGCGCCGCAGAAAAATCGTGCCGGTCAGCGCACCTACCGGCGGCGCGATGTTGAGATGGCTTTGCGGATCAAGGAACTGCTCTATGATGAGCAATACACCATAGCAGGAGCAAAAAAGAAGTTGGCAAACGAATTACGCGGCGGCGCGATCCGCGAAGGCGAAACCAGAACGGCTGCAAAGCCGGCAATGCGAAGTTTGAAACCACCTCCGTCACTCGCCTCCCGGTTCCCCCCATCAACTGCCGCTGCCGAAACCCAGTCGCAAGCGCCGCAAAAACTGAGTCCAAAGCCCGAGCAGAAAGAAGCGCTGCGGGCTATCGCGAAAGAGTTACGCGAGATTTTGGATTTGTTGGACGAAAGCGATCGCGATGCAAAGGTACGCAGTGCAAGTTCCCGAAAATAATTTTTTAGTCTCGGTTTGACAGGCCTGATTTTCGCGTCATACTAAAAACGTTGACGGGACGTGGCGCAGCCTGGTAGCGCGCACGCTTGGGGTGCGTGAGGTCGCTGGTTCGAATCCAGTCGTCCCGACCAGTCAAAAAGGCTTTCCGCTTGAAACGGAAAGCCTTTTTTCTTTGTCGCGCGCTGTGGCGATCAGACTTAAAGCTTACGCGCTTTCGAATTTGAAGCTTTCGTCTTGCTTGGCTGAGTGGTACCGGGTTTCGCTGCACCATTCGGTTTCGTCGTCGGCGTGGTCGCGGTGGTTGAGGGCTGGGACGAAGTAGCACTGCTATTCGATGCCACATCCGTGAATCCGCCCGCGAGCGTGAGCACGCACATCGCGGAGAATTCCGGATGCGCTCCGCATGAAATACCCGCGACGTTGAAATCGCTGCTCAGAAGTCGGCGCCGATGGCCACGGCTCGGAACGCCGTCGTCGATCAGCCACATCAGAATTCTTTCACGGGCTGAGTCATCGCCGTAGGTAATGTTCTCGCCGATGTGGCCTTGCCAGCTGCCGTACGGTTTCACCCGCTGTTCGATGAGGGTGCTGTCGCTTCCTTGGTGTCCTGTTTTGCCGCTTGCGCTTTGATCTTTCACGTGCGACTGCGCCGCGAGGTAGAGACCTTGTGAAAAGTGCAGTGGCGGCAACGGCTTTACCGTTTGCAAAAACTTGATCGCGTCTTCAACCGCGGACCAACCTTCTTCGGTTACGAGCGCCGGCTGTCCAGTGCGGCGGTACTCCTTGCCGCTGAACATTGGCTTGAGCTTCTCAAGATACGAAGCGTAAATCTGTGGGTGTGCGCGCGCGTCGTTGATTTCGCCGAGGAGATCGCGCTCTGGAGCCGACAACGGATTTGTCCCGGTGGCCGCGCTCGACTTAGTTTGCGCGTTCGCGGATCGACTGTTTCCGAGAACTAATGCAATTAGCAGAAGCAGGAGGGCGGCATATCGCGATTTCACAAAACTCATTGGTGGACTGAAGGGTTAATGAACCGATGCGCTTTCGCGGCGGTCGGGCAAATTAGCGTGTCAAACTAGCCGATATACGCAACGGTGTCAATTGTTTCTAGACAGTACCAGCGTAACCGTTTAGCATCTGAGTTGACGGCGCGCCTGAAATCGAGCGTCCTCGTGATTTACCATGTCAGTGCGGCGGCCACCAGACGAACAGATCCCGCGCATCATACGGCGCGTCCCCCAACCTCCTCCCCAAGCCATTCGTTACGAAGAACCTAAGCGCAGCTTCGGCCGGCGTCTGCTCAGATTTCTCACGCGGCCTTACATCGCGATTCCCGCCGTCGTAGCCGTCGTGTTGTGCGCAACCGTTTTGGTTTATTACTGGATGGTTTTCTCGGCCCGCATCGACAATCTTCTGAAAGGTGAAGTGTTCACGCGTTCAGCCGGCATCTATGCTGCCCCTAAGCAAATTCGTGCGGGACAAAATATCTCTACTGAAAATCTGATTGATTATCTAAAGCGTGCGGGATACGTCGAGCGTGGTCAGCAGGCGGACACGGCGCGCGGCCGTTATGCAATCGATGGTTCGACGATCGAGGTGCAGCCGGGCAACGATTCCATGTTGGATCATGCCCAGGCATTTGAGCCGCTGCGCATTCAATTCGCGCGCGACGGGAAATCGATCGCATCGATAGCCGACAAAGATACCAGCGCACATCTCGATCGCGCGCAGCTCGAACCTGAACTGATTAGTTCGGTGACCGGTCGTGAGCGCGCGAAACGGCGCGTAATCGGATTCAATGACGTTCCTGAGAATCTGAGAAACGCAATTGTAGTGACCGAAGATCGATCTTTCTTCGAGCATTACGGCGTCAACATTCGCGGCATCATTCGCGCCCTCCTGCGACGGTACGACTCGGATCCGAATTCGCCCATCGCGCGACAGGGTGGATCGAGCATTACGCAACAGCTCGTGAAGAACCTATTGCTCTCACCAGAGTATTCGCTGCGCAGAAAAATCGCCGAAGCTTACATGTCGGTGATCCTCGAGACACGCCTGTCAAAGCAGGAGATCTTTGCCCTGTATTGCAACCAGGTTTATCTCGGCCAGCAAGCAGGATTCTCGATCAACGGATTCGGCGAAGCTTCCACTGCGTACTTCAATAAGGACGTGACCTCGTTGAATCTTTCGGAGTCGGCTTTTCTGGCTGGCTTGATTCGCAGTCCGAATCGTTACAACCCTTACCACGATTTGGAAACCGCAACCGCGCGCCGCAATCAAGTGCTCGAATCGATGGCCGAGACCAGCACGATCACCCAGGCGGAAGCGCAAGCCGCTGAGTCGAGCGAACTAAAGATTGCGCCGACGAAGGGTCGGATAGATATTTCCGACGCGCCGTACTT
>JBKPPE010000005.1:0-8876 GCA_046733375.1 Acidobacteriota bacterium
AACGGCAGAATACTTACCGAGATTAACAGAAGCGATTTCGTGATGAGACGAATGAGGGTGCTCTTGTTTGGCATGATGAATCAGGGCCGTTTGTTTTCGGGTGATGCATTGTTCGCATCCGAGTT
This sequence comes from Acidobacteriota bacterium, assembly GCA_046733375.1. GTDB lineage: Bacteria > Acidobacteriota > Blastocatellia > Pyrinomonadales > Pyrinomonadaceae > UBA11740. Next base: position 126 of record JBKPPE010000005.1, read on the forward strand.
GGGCGGCTCGCGGAGAACCGTATGGCCGTAAAACGAATCAAGCGCAGCGCTGCGTGTGTTACGCACAAACTCTTCCGCAGTTTTAAGGTGTATTGAGTAATCAGCCGGTGTAACGCGCCGCATTACCGCCAGTCGCGGGATTTGCGCGCGCAGCGCGATATCAAGGCGACGATAAAGATCGCGGGTGCTGTTTTTCTCGCGTGTCATGGTGCCGACAAACTGCATCGCGTCCTCAATCAGCGCCAGGTAGTTTCCGAGAGCTTCGGAAGCCTCTTCAAAACTCTTCTGCGAAGTGAGTTGCTCGATCTTGGTTAGTCGCGCTTCCGTCAATTCAATCGTCAATCGAATTCTCCCCTTTGGGTCTTTGATCGCGTTCAACTGATTACGGTCTTCTGGCAATACGAACCGCATCGGCGGCGGCGAAGGCATTTGCGGCGTTGGTGGCTGGGCCAGTGCGTTCGTGAACAGTATGAGAGTGGCGAATGTGATTGAAACGAGTGACGAAATATGAGCGAGACCGATCCGCATGTTCGTCGAGTTAAAACATTAAGACGCTTTCCGTTTGCCCTGACCGCGCTTGATTTGATCGCGCAAGACCGGCAATCGCAAGTTTACTTTGTCAATCTCCAACTGGTTCGACGCCGGATTGGCGCGCGCCAGAAATTTTTCGTACGCGGCAAGCGCGTCAGGGTACTCCTGGAGATTATCATGCGCGATCGCGAGAAAAAAGTACGTCACTGCCACCTCCGGACGCGCACTGGCAATCCATTCGTATTCCCAAATTGCGCCGCGGAAGTCTTTCGATTCAAACAGTGCGAGCGCAAGATTTGTGTGCGCAGTGTATTCGTCGGGAGCCTTCGAAATAACTCGGCGCAGGATAGTGATTGCTTCCGGGAACCTGCGGCTTTGAATTAGCGCGGCCGCATAGCCAATCGCAAACTTTGCGTTGTTCGGTTCAAGCTGTGATGCGCGATAGTAGTAGTCCTGCGACTTGAGCGGATCGATTAGACGATACGCCGCGCCAAGTCGCGCCAGCAGCACTGCATTCTTCGGCTCGCGTTCCAGGAGTTGTTCCAGTGCCGCGCGCTCTTCGGCGGTTGAGCCGTCGCCGCCGGTTAGTGCTGCGCGCAGCGCAACCACTTCCGGAACGTGGCGATCTTTTTCCGCCAGTGCGTCGAGAACACGCAGCGCGTCTTCATTGCGGCCGGCGCGCTCGTACATTTGCGCAAGTTCAAATGCGCCGGGAAGATTTGTACCGTTGCCTGCCTTCTCCAAAGCGCGAAGATCATCGAGCGCGCGTGCCTTATCTCCGACATCCAGCAAGAGCTTCGCGCGTTGATCCAGCGCGCCGAGATTGTTCGGCTCCAATGTTAACGCGCGATCGAGGCTTGCCAGCGCGGCGACCCGATCTCGGGCGCCGACTTCTATGATCGCGCGCTTGCGCCAAGTTGCCGCAGTTGCTTGTTTTGATGACGTCGCGCGTCGGCTCAACGTCAGCGCTTCGTTCTGATCGCCGGCGCGCGCGCGTAAATCCGCGAGCGCGATCAGTGCTTCTTCGTTATCGGGGTCGAGTTCGATGGCTTTGCGAAGAATTCGTTCACCATTTTTGTCATCGTTGAAATAGCCTGACAATTGGGAACCGAATCGGGCGTATGCAAACGCCCAATTGGGCCGCAACTCAACGGCGCGATTGAATCCTTGCAGCGCTTCATCTTTGCGATTTGAAGAAAGCAACGCGAGCGCGCGTTGAAATTCTGCTTCAGGAAACTCCGGTTTCAGCCGAATGGCCGCGTCGTAGAATTCAACCGCGGTTTTGAAATCGCTCTTCGCGTGCGCGTCCTGTCCGCGTTCGAAGAGCTTCACCGGGTCATCCTGATCAACCCCGGTCGTTTGCGCCTCTGAGCGGGGCGCAGAGAACACGATCGAGCACAGCACGATGAGCAACCCAAGCAAGAACCGGCGCTGCGAAAAGTTATTCATGTTGCGAAGGAGTGCGCGCTTGTTGCATTCGATGTTAGCACGCTGTTCCGCGTTGCGTCGTGCTAATGACGCTTGGTTGCGCGCTATAACTCCATGAGTTAACATCCGCCGATTAGAACCCCGCAAAGCTTTGCCCATTACTACTTTTTGGAGCATCACTATGCCCAATGCCTTAGTTGACGATATCAGAGAAATTAAAGAAGCAAACCCTTTTGAGTCGATGATGTCGCGCTTTGACCGCGCGGCGCAGTTGTTACAGTTGGATGCTGACCTCTACGCTGTCATGCGCGTGCCGAATCGCGAGTTGAAGGTGTACATCCCCACGCGAATGGACTCCGGGCGGATTCAGGTTTTCGAGGGGTATCGGGTGCAGCACAACTTCGCGCGTGGTCCGGCGAAAGGCGGAATTCGTTATTCTCCAGATGTGACGATCGAGGAAGTGCGCGCGCTCGCCGCGTGGATGACCTGGAAATGTGCCGTGGTGAATGTGCCGTTCGGTGGCGCGAAGGGCGGAATCATTTGCGACCCGACGCAGATGTCGATGGGCGAGCTCGAACGCATGACGAGACGTTACGCGTCCGAGCTCCTCGACTTTATCGGCCCGGAAAAAGACGTGCCGGCGCCTGACATGAATACCAACGAGCAGACGATGGCATGGATCATGGATACCTACTCAATGCACGCGCGACACACCGTGAATGCGGTCGTAACGGGAAAGCCAATCGACCTTGGCGGTTCGCGTGGTCGTCGTGAAGCAACCGGGCGTGGAATCCTGATCGTTGTTCAGGAAGCTTGCAAACGATTCAAGATGGATCCGAGCAACACGCGTATCGTGGTGCAGGGAAGTGGCAACGTCGGCGGCATCGGCGCACTGTTGATGCACGAAGCAGGATTCAAAGTGGTCGCCATCTCAGACGTGCACGGCGGCATTTACAATGCGAACGGTCTGGCCGTTCCTGCGGCGATGAAGCATTTACAGAACACCAAATCGTTCGAAGGATTTCCGGGCGCGCAATACGTCTCGAATGCCGAATTGCTTGAGCTGGATTGCGATGTGCTCGTGCCCGCCGCGACTGAAAACCAGATCACTTCGCAAAACTGTGAACGGCTGAAGTGCAAGATTCTTGCGGAGGGCGCGAACGGTCCAACCACTGCCGCTGCTGACGAAGTGCTTTATCAAAAGGGCATCTTTGTAATTCCCGATATCCTCGCAAACGCCGGTGGCGTGACCGTTTCATATTTTGAATGGGTCCAGGACCGCATGGGCTATTTCTGGCGTGAAGACGTCGTTAACGAGCGTCTGCGCGATACGATGGTCGCGAGTTTTAACGATCTTTGTCGCTACGCCGACGCGCACTCAGTAGACACGAGGACGGCAGCTTACATGCTCGCGATTGACCGCGTCGCGTATGACACGCGAATGCGCGGCATCTACGCATAGCGTGGCGTGAGCGAACTTTTAGCGAGGTATTGTAGCGGATGCTTTGACATGCGCAGTGGCATGAGAATGACCTGCGCACCGGCGCGCCTCGCCTTTGGCGGCCGCCAAACAAGAAGTGGCGGTGCGTCGTCGGAGAGTTGCGGCGGCTTTCTCTTGGCCCGGAAGCGCCCCTGAAGAGGATGCGAAAAGAGGTCGTGTTCTCATGACCCTTCTGCATCGCGGCGTGACTGAAAAAACATATTAAAATCGCCGCTAAGTCGTGAAAAACTCTTGATTTCGGGGATTGGCAATGGTAGGCTTCGACGGTATTTCTGTTACGCAACGGCAATCCGAAAAGGTCTGAAAGATGGAGTGGCCGTAGCGCGCGGAAATCCTAGTTGACACAAGCGCTCGGTTTCCTTATAAAGTAGCGCTAGATTGTTCGGTATTAACAGTTACGGGACGTAGCGCTTTTTGCATACGCTCTCAATTATGCCCTCAGACGCACACGCGTCATTGAGGTTGTCACTTTAGCTAACGTTTCTCGTTGACGCTGCAGTTCGAGCGTCCGTGTCCCCTGGGTTGACTGGCGGCGTGATGCTTCGAGCAAAAAAATCACTCCAAGTACTGGTCGGCCAGTCGCTCACGGGTTCGGCCCCGAGAAATTTTTCACCACATGGCAGGAGGAACGCGATGAGACTCGCGAATAGAGTGCTCGTTTCTGCACTCGCAATTTTTGTATTGTCAGCTGTTGCCTCAGCTCAGAGGCTCAGGCAAGAAAATGATCCCAGGAACATTTCGCCGTCGGTAGGAACCGGTGGCCCGGAAGGCGGTCCTACCGGACTCTTTACGATCTACGACGGCCAAACCCTCCGTCGCGGGGAGTACACGTTCAGCATTGCTTACAGCAACTATGATCGTGATCCAGGTAATGTCGATATTGCTGAGGTCCCGCTAAGCTTTAATATCGGCCTCAATGATCATCTTGAGCTCTGGGTTAAGACGACCGGATACCGCGGCATAAAGGTTAATAACCCGTCGAACTTGTCGAGCTTCTACCTGCCGAACTCGCAGTTGAAGTTTCCGGCGCTCGGTAGCGGCCCCGCGATTATTTTGGCGCCTAACAATTTGCCGCCGGGATGCGCGAGCCTCGCCGGCACTGCCGTGTTCCGCCCGTCGTTCAGCCAGCCGTTTGTGCAATACCCGTTCATTGGCGGGGCGGCTTCGAGGCTGAACTTGGCAACGGTTGGTGGCGCTCCCGGATTTACGGTCGGCTGCGCTTCGGCGCCAAATCCGACGATGGGCTTTACGGCTTCGCCGAACAGCGGAACTTTCGGACCGGCTGACACGTTCCCAGGCCTCGGCTCGACCGTGGGCAGCATTCTTCCCGGAATCGTTCTGGCGACTGACACTCTGCCAGCGACCGCGCTGACGAATCCGATCACCGTTCCCGTTACGTTCACCATCGCGCCCACTTATTTGCCGGATGCGCCGTTCATCAATCGGCTCTATGGCGAATCGAGTTTTAACAACTTGGTGTTTGGCGCGAAGTGGAGATTCACCAGCCCGGGCAATCCTTTGGGTGTCGGTATCATTCCATTCTGGCGTTGGTGGATGGACAAGGCTGATGACGCCAGCGGCTTTAATCAAATGCAGCGCGGCTCGGGACCCGGTGGTGACATCGGCGACTTTGGTTTGATCGGTTTCCTTGATGCGCGCTTGAGCCGTTCGGTCAATATCTCAGTCAACGGCGGCTACATTCTGAACAGTAATCCGAAGTTCGCGAATGGCGAAGTGATTCTCGATCGTCCGGATGAGTTTCTTGCCGGTATCGGTTTTGATTTCCCTGTTAACAAGTATTTTCAGCCGATCCTCGAGCTGCGTTCGACGCAGTACGTTGGCGGTCGCACGCCGAATGCGTTTGAAAACAGTCCGGTTGAAGGACTCGCGGGCGCGAAGTTCTATCCGCGTCGCTGGTTCGGCTTCGGACTGTGGTATCGCATGCACTTCAACCAGCAGGACAAATCACTATTTGATGGCCACGACTTCAACGTTCCCGTCCAGCAAATTACGAATGTTACCGTTCCGGTTCGAGGTCTGGTCGTCGTTCCGGGAACGACTCGCAGCGCTACGGCTGGCGGATTCCCGCGTGGCTTCAATTTCTCTGACGACGCAAATGGATTCGGCGCCCAATTCTGGGTTGGACATCGCAACGCTCGCGAACCCGATGTGCTGCCGAATCAGGCACCGGTAATCAGTTCATTCGCAGCATCAACATCGACGATCACGATGCCGTGCCGCGAGGGTTATCACTCGTCATCGGGTGCTTGCCCGACTACGGCCACGACATCAGTTGGCTTGACTACGACAGCGACGGATCCTGACGGCGATACGCTGCTTTACACATACAGCACGACCGGCGGTCGCATCACCGGTGAAGGCGCGACCGTTACTCGGGACCTGAGCGGACTTGCTCCAGGCACCTACACGGCGTCAGTCGAAGTTGATGATGGCTGCGGCTGCATCAGCTTCTCTTCAACCACAGTGACGATTGCCGAATGCGGTGACTGCATCCCGAATCTGGTTTGTCCGACGCTTACGGTAACGTGCACGGATTCGGTCGATGAAGGTCAGCCGATTACGTTCACCGCGAACTTCCAGCAAGGCACTCCGACAGTTTCGGAAACCTACAACTGGACAGTTTCCGCCGGAACGATCACCAGCGGTCAGGGCACCAGCTCGATCACGGTTGACACCAAGGGTCTCGGTAGCTCGTCAGTTACGGCCACCGTGGAAATCGGCGGTGTCGATCCGACCTGCAACCGCACGGCCTCGTGCACCACGCCGGTCAAGCCGGTCGCGGTGTCGCGCAAGATCGACGAGTACGGCAACATTCGCTTCAACGATGAGAAGGCTAGACTCGATAATTACGCGATTGCATTGCAGAACGAGCCAACGGCTCAAGGTACAATCATCGCGTACGGCACGTGTGATGAGGAGGGCCAGAAGCGCGCACAACGCGCCAAGGATTACCTCGTCAATACTCGTGGCATCGATGCCGGCCGCATTATGGTTGTCGATGGCGGCTGCATGCCTGAGTTGAAGGTTGAGTTGTGGATCGTGCCGCAGGGTGCGACCGCACCTGCGCCGGAAACTGCGGGAGCCGTTTCGCCGTGTCCCGATTGCAAGAAAGCGCCGAAAGGCCGTCGCGGACGCCGCGGTGAAGAGTAACTTGAACGTTCGCTGCTCCTAAGAGCCGCGACCTTCTTCCGAACATGGGCGATGCTCACAAGGGCATCGCCCATTTCGCTTTTTGGGGCGTCTCGGCGGTATCTGCCTGGCTGAGGCAGCGAAAATCTTCCTCACGGTATCGAAAAGAGTTCGGTAAGTGTTTATAATGCCGAGCGTGGCCCCCCTGAGCGAAAGTTGCAAGCCACATTCGAAAGAGTAATCACCAATGAAACGATTTACCCTCAGTCTTAGTGTTGCAGCGGTTGCTTTCGTCGCGGTCGCCTATCTGTCCCTTCAATCAGGATTTCGCGCGCACGCGGCGGACAGCGGCGTCCCCTACACGAGTGATTGGCGCATTACTGGCCCCACGGGCGGAGACGTTCGATCGCTGGTTGTCGATCCTAATGATCCGGATCGCTTTTACTTCGGTACCCTGGACGGGCAGATTTACACATCGACGGACGGGGCGCGTAGCTGGCGATTGCTGGTAAACCTGAATCGGCCGCGGTTGTTTGTCGATCACATTATCGTTGATCCGCGCAACTCGAAAGTGCTCTATGTCGCAGCGCATCGTCACAAAGATCCGGGCGGTTTCTTCAAGTCGACCGATGGCGGAGTAACCTGGCGAGAATCGGCGGAACTGAAAAACGAAGCGCTCCATTCGCTTACACAATCGGACAAGAATCCTGATTTCTTGCTGGCGGGAACATTCAACGGCATATATCGCTCACTGGACGCCGGCGAGACGTGGAGCGCTTTGCCGACGCAAACGACGGCGGGCCTCGTTCACGTGGAGTCGCTCGCCATCGATCCGCGCGGCACGAACATCATTTACGCGGGCACCTGGTATTTACCTTACAAATCGACGGACGGCGGACAGACATGGCGGATCATCAAAGAGGGCATCATTGATGACTCGGATATTTTTGCCATTAATCTCGATCCGCGAAATCCGAATCACATCATCGCGTCGGCATGCAGCGGCATTTATGAAACGAACGATGCTGGTGATAACTGGCACAAGGTTCAGGGCATACCTTCACAGTCGCGACGCACGCGCGCGATCCTGCAACACCCGACGATTCCGGGGCTGGTCTTTGCCGGCACGACCGAGGGTTTCTGGCGTTCCGCCAAAGGCGGAGAGAATAACTCGTGGATGGTGACAACTTCGCGGCAGCTCGAGATTAACTCGATCGCCGTTCATCCGCGCACACCCGCCACCGTGTATATCGCGACAAACAATTATGGCGTAATGGTTTCGCGCGACAACGGCAAGAACTTTGTGCCGACGAATTCCGGCTTCAGCGGCCGCTTTGCCAACACTATCGTTCCCGATCGAGAACAGCCGAATCGCGTGTACGCGACGACCATTAACACGACGACCGGCGGTGGGTTCTTTTTCGTGAGTAATGACAGCGGCAACAGCTGGCAGCCATCGATGCGCAATATGCCGCCGCGTTTGATCGGCTATGCGTTGCTACAAGACGAACAGAACCCGAACACGATATATCTGGGGACAAACCTTGGCGTATACCGATCGCTCGATCGCGGTGCGTCGTGGTCAACCTTAGTTGGGAAGAAACCCGCGCCGCCGAAACGTCCGGCGCGTAAGCCTGCTCGTTCGACTGCCCGCACACAGCATCCACCCACAAATCCAGGTGAACGCATCATAGTTGCGCCGAAAGTTTCTGATGATCTTGTGCGCAAGGCGCAGGAAGCGCTCGATCGCGCCGGTTATGAAATCGGCACCCCTGACGGACGCTTGGGTCCACGGACCGTCGCCGCGCTGAAGAGATTCCAGTCCGACAGATATTTGCCCGTCACCGGTGAGATTGATGAGGCAACGATCGGAGCGCTGGGGTTGGGCAGCGTGGCCGCAAACGCGCTGGCTCACGTGCTTTCGCTGACTGAACCGGTCAATGCCTTGGCAGCCGTGGCTGACGCAAATGGTAAGTCGGGAATTTTGGCGGCTACCAATGCCGGTCTGTATCGCACATTCGATCCCTTGCAAGGGTGGGACCGTGTCAACTACGGCCGCGGCTTCGACGTCCGCACGAATGCGATTTCCATCAGTCCGCAAAATCCTCAAATCATCTTTGTCGGCACCACCAGTACAGGAG
>JBKPPE010000006.1:0-7575 GCA_046733375.1 Acidobacteriota bacterium
CGGCTACTCAGACCGCGTTGCGCATCAAACACAACTATGGTCAAACACACGTTTTGAAGCGAAAGCCCTGTACTTCGCAGTTCAGATAACCGCTTCTGTGCCTACTGCGTCGCCTTTTTGTGCGTGAGCAGGTTGCACGCATCTTCGGCGCTGGTCGGATCGATTGCTCCGTTTCCTTCGGTGATGTGCTGGATGATTCCGTCCTTGTCAATTACGAAAGTCGCGCGATTTCCGTACCCGCCTTCCTCGTTGTAGATCCCGTAATCCTTAACGGTCGTATGTTTGATGTCGCTTAGGATTGGAAAAGTGACGCCGATTTGCTTGGCGAATTCCGCATTGGCAAACGGGCTGTCAACGCTGAGACCGAAAACCTGAGTATCATTCGCTTCGAATTTGGCGATATCAGCCTGATACGCCTTCATCTCTTTCGTTCAACCACCTGTGAAAGCGAATACATAGACGGCGAGCACCACGTTCTTCTTGCCTTTGAAGTCGCTCAGCTTGTAACGCACGCGCTTGCCATCCTGGACGATGGTGCTCGGCAGATTAAAGTCGGGTGCCGGATCCCCGACCTTCAAGTTCGTGTGCGGCGCGGGCGGTGGCGTCGCAGGTTTCGAGGGGGGTGCGGATTGGGTCGGCGCTGACTGGGCCGCCGCGACCGTCACCATCGCTGCAATTAGAAAGATTAAGCCGAGTATTTTCGTGGTCATCCTGATCGACTCCTTCTTAAGTATTCCTGCCGACTGCCCTCTCCTCACTGCCTACTGTCTGTTGCAGGTTTCGGAAGCAGGCAGAGTGTACATCCGTTCACCGTTGCTGCCAATGATTTTTGGGTAGATCAGCTCAATTTCTTAAGGCTTTTGCCGTCGCAATCAAACCTCAAGAATTCCTCAAGTGGTCATACCGATAATGGCGGCACCCTGAAACGAGCAGGGTTAGAGCGCAGAAATCTCACGGGGCAAATAACTCTCAACCATGACCAAACACGAATTAATACACGACAAGATTTCACTCCCGGACGATGCGCCGCGCACTACACGAATGCGGTTGCTTAATTTGGTCTTGGCGAGCATGACCAGGCACAACGCTACTGTGATTCATGGCCGCGCCGGCACCGGTAAAACCACGCTGGTCGCTGATTTTGCACGGCGGGCGCCGCGGCCGACGTGCTGGGTAAAAGTCGATGCTGGGGACGCGGAATTGGGAGTGTTCTGCCGCTACCTGACGGCGACGCTCAAATCGCACTGTGCGATGCTCGATGAACGTCACATGCTGCGAATCGCAAAGTCAGATTCCAGAGATCGCTCAGACTTGTTGGCCGAAGCGCTGGTGTTTCAGCTTACGGATCTTCGGATTGATCCGCTGCTGCTCGTGATCGAGGATCTGCACCTGGTTTATGACGCCGACTGGGTGGTCCCATTCTTTCAAAGACTGCTGCCGCTGTTGCCGGCAGAAGTGCACGTCATCATCACCTGTCGCAGCCTGCCACCGACACCTTTGTGGCGGATGCGATCGAAACAAATGCTGCGCGTCATCGAGGAATCGGAACTCGCTTTTAACTTCGAAGAAACGCTGCAACTTTTCCGGACCTACGGACTTAACGAAGACCACGCGCGGGCCGCTTTGCGTGAAACAAATGGACGCGCGGCGGCGATCGCGCACTTTGCGGCGACGCCAGGACGCGCCGGACGCGCCGTCGCCGACAATTTCCTATCAATCGAGCCGAGGCAGATACGTGGGCTCGGTCACATCACACCGGACTTTCAAACGTAAGAGTTGTTTTTGGCAGGGATGCCTTCAGTGAACATTGCCCCCGTCAACCATCGCGCCACCCCTGGTGACGGTGCCGGGCCTCACGTCCTGAACAATAGAACTGGTGCTTTTGCCTATGCTACTCTCCGCGGTACCTCCCGACAATTTACTGCGCGAGTCGTCATGGCCAAAGGCGAACGCAAAAACGCCAAAGCTTTCACGCCATCCGCCGCCACGCCGGTAGTCGCGGTGCCGGGCACGTTCTTTCTGCGTACCAAACTGCTTGCGCCCAGACCCGCGCCCGAGTTGTTGTTCCGCGAACGCTTGATCCAGCGTCTGCGCGCAAACCTTTCGTTGCCGCTGACGCTGGTCACCGCCAATGCCGGGTCGGGCAAGACGACGCTGGTCGCCGATTTTTTGCGGCAGCAGGAGAGGCCGTACGTTTGGTATCAGCTCGATCACACAGACAGTGACCCCGCCGTGTTCGTTGGATATCTCGCGCAGGGAATCCAGCAGCGCGTCCCTGATTTTGGCGAAACGATCTTTGCTTATTTGCAGGCGAACGAACTTGCGCAGCAGCCTGAGCGCGCCGCGGATGTTTTGCTGAACGAAATTCTCGAGCACGTCGAGCAACAGCTCATCGTGGTACTCGATGATTACCATCATCTCGGCACGGACACTTCCGTGCACGCCGTAGTTGATCGCCTGATCGCATATCTACCCGACGTGATGCACGTCATAATCATCTCGCGCGACGTGCCACCGCTGACGCTCGCCAGATTGCGATCGCAGGACTCGCTGGCCGTCATCGATCGAAATGACCTGCTGTTCACGGCCCCGGAAACTCAGGAGCTGTTTCGGAGAGTTTTCGGTCTCGAGTTGACCGCCGATCAATTGCGCGAATACGGCGAGCGCACGCATGGTTGGATTACGGCATTGCAACTGGTACGGCAGGTCGCACAGCGACAAGGCGCACGGGGTGACGGCGCCGCCACCGATCCGCTCGGAGTTCTGCATCAATCTGAACGTGACATCTTTGAGTATTTCGCGGAAGAAGTCTTCAGCGCCGAGCCACCGGAAATTCAAAAGTATCTGATGCGCATTGCGTTGCTCGATCGGATTGATATCGAGTCATGCGCGCGTCTTTATCCCGAAGTTCTTTCGTCGGCTATCTTGCCGCAACTTGTTCGCCGCAATGTCTTCATGACGGTCGCGAGCGATGCGCGTGGTGAAGAGTATCGGCTGCACCCGCTGTTTCAGAGTTTTTTGCGGCGGCGCTTGCGGACAGAAATTGGCCTGGCAGGCGTTGCCGCCGAACATGTTCGCTGTGCCGATCAATTTCTCACGCGCGGCGATTGGGACGGCGCCGTGCGTCACCTGCTCGAAGCGGAACAGTTTGACCGCGCCGGCGCAGTGATTTCGGACCACGGTCGCGAATGGATCGCGTCGGGAAAACTTGCCTCGCTGTCTTCATTGGCGGAGTCACTGCCCAATGCGGTGCTCGAAGCGCATCCGCGCGCGCTGGCCCACCGCGCCGAAGTTGCGCGGCTGCGTGGCGAATTCGAGACGGCCCAGAGTCTTTTCCGGCGCGCCGTCGCAGCTTTGCGCGCGACCGGCGACGACGAAGCTGAGGCGGAAGCGCTACATTCGTTGGCGACTATCGCACGCCGTCAGGGCGATTACGAATCAGCCTTCAAGTATCTCGACCGCGCCGTCGAGCTGACGAAACCCGATTCGCCGGTGCGCGCAAAATGTGGCAACACGCGCGGATTGTGTTTCGCTTCCCAAGGTGAATACACCGCTGCTGAACGTGAGTTTCGCGTCGCCTTGCAGTCGGCGGAAGAACGCAACGACGAACACCAGATCCGTCTAATTACTCATAATCTCGGGCTGCCGGCGATGATGCGCGGCGACTTCGGCGAAGCGCTTCACTGGCTGCGGCGCATGCTCCGCACCGACGATCACGAAGCGCCGATTCCGCAGGAAGCCTGGGGTCACCTGAACATTGCCCGTTGCCAGCTGTACCGCGGCGAGCTGGAGGAAACCGAACGACATCTCGATCTCGCATTGGAGCGCTGCCAGCTTTTCAATCTGGTCGGCCAGCTCGGCGAAGCATTGGAAGCCTACGGAAATCTCTGGCGTGAGCGAAACAATTTCACGCGTGCGGCGGAGTTTTACGAGCGCGCATCCCGCAGTTACGAACAGGCCGGCATCGATCTTTCGCGAGTGGAACTCTTTGAAGAGCAGGCGCTGCTCAGCTTGAAAGCAGGAGACATCGCACGGGCACGCGCGCAAATCGATCGGCTGGTCGATTCGCGGAAAGCGCGCCAGGACAAAATCGGAGTCTTCACTGCCACCCTGGCGCTCGCTCGCGTACGAATTGCACAACGCGAATTTCAGGACACGCGCGACGAGCTGCTTCCGGCACTTGAATACTTTCGCGGGCACGGACAGTACTACTACGAAGCACAGGCGTGCATTGAGCTGGCCGCGTGTGAACTCGAACTCGGGAACGAACCGCAAATGTTCGCACAACTCCGGCGCGCGCTCGATTTGGCGGCGCGTTACGACTACGACTATTGGCTGCGTCAGGAGATCGCGCAGCGACCGGCGCTGTTCGCATCAGACGTGGCGCAGGACATGTTGCCGTCAGATTTAAGAGGGCAACTCTCCACCGTCACGGTTGCTGCGGCTGAGCCGGCAAAGACCGTCGCCACGCTGACACCCGGCCCGCTCGTCGATCTTACGGTGAACATGCTGGGGCCAGTCGAGATCTTTCGGGATCCCGGGCGCTCATTTGCGGCAGACGCGTGGACGACGCGGCGCGCGCGCGACATCTTGTGCTACATCGTCTCGCGTCGCCACCATCGCGCGCCAAAAGACACGATCATCGACACCTTCTGGGCAGAAGATAACGTCGCGACGATTGAAAAGAATTTTCATCCCACCATCTCGCACATTCGGAAGGCGCTCAACAGCAACCAGCCGCTCAAACAAAACTTCATCATTTATCGCGATGGCGACTACCAACTGAATTCCGAGTTTTCCTATCGCATAGATACCGAAACTTTCGAACGGTTGATTTCTGACGGCGAGAGCGCGCGCCGTGAACGTGCTTACGATCGGTGCATCGATTCCTATGAGCTGGCGGTGGCGCTGTATCGCGGTGAGTTCATGCAGGGAACTTACGAGCCGTGGGTCGATGAACAGCGCTCGTATTATCGCGAGCAATACCTGCGGATGCTGGAATCGCTGGCGGCGGTGGCTGAGAAAAAGCAGGAATGGCCGCGCACGATGGATCTCGCCCAACGCATTCTGCGTGAAGATCAGTTTCGCGAGGACATCCATTGCATGTTGATGCGCACCCACGCTGCGCTCGGAAACCGCGTGGCCGTGAAAGAGCAGTACGAAGCCTTGCATGAGCTCTTGCAAAAGGAACTCGGGGTTGAGCCGGCCGCGCAAACGCAGGAAACATTTCGCCAACTGATGGCCAGTTAGCAAAGCTTTTAAAAGTGTTGAATAAAGCTGCGAACAACCCAAATACAAATGCAAGCGCCCCGCAACAAAATGTAGTGAGGACGCGACTTAGAATCACGCTGTCTCAGTTCTGTCTTTGAACGGATGCTCACCAGGTTGTAAACGAAACAAGCCACTGTCTTGACCCGACCGTGGCGATGGCTTGTACCCGATGGCGAATCATTTAGTTAAAAAAGTTCATGTCGCGATTGCGCTGGTGCTCGTCGTACTACTGAGCTCCGTACCGGCGCTTGCAGGTCTGACAATTGTCGGGTCGAACGGCATCACTGCGTCGGGCGCGGACGGTATCAATTTCTGGAACACCTCCGGCATCACAGCGAGCGGGGCCGATAGCGTGTTGGCGTTTTCGCCCAATGGCATCACGGCATCGGGCGCGGACGGAATTACGGCCAGCGGCGCGGATGGCATTACGGCATCAGGCGCGGACGGAATCACAGCATCGGGCGCGGATTCGACGACCATTACACGTGCGGATTCACTTACGGCGGTCTCGGGACCAAACGGAATCACAATCAGCGGCGCCGACGGCAATACGTATCAAGCGGATTCTATAGTTGTCAGAAACCCAACAGGCATCACTGCGAGCGGCGCGGACAACGTGGTGGCGACCGGCACGAACGGCATCACTGCCAGCGGCGCTGATACTCGGAACATCGCGCATGCCGATGGCATCACTGCGAGTGGCGCCGACGGCATCACCGCAAGCGGTGCGGACACTGTCGTCACCGTCAACGGCGCCAGCGGGATTGTCGGGACGACGCCAACTGGCGTGGTCTTTTCAGTGACCCCTAGCGCGGTGACAATCACCGGCGTAAGCGGCATCACGGCGAGCGGCGCCGACGGAATCACGATCAGCGGCGCCGACAACTTTGTGCTGACCGGCGTGGCGGCATTGACCTCGGCGCTGAATGGAGTGGGAATCAACACCGGCATCGCGAATGTCGATCCCGAACTGGCTGTGTTGTTGGACCGCGCGACTGATGACAGCAGCGTGGACGCGGTAATCACTTATCGGGCGATGCCGACTGATGGCGACATCGCTGACTTGCAGCAAATCGGCGTGCTGGGCGGCACGCGTTACCATTCGCTGCCGATGATTTCGGTGACTACGACGAAGATGAGGCTCATGGCGATTTCGCACCTCCCGCACGTGCGGTCGATTTACGGTAATCGCACGCTGCAGTGGAATCTTGAGGTAGCCACGAGAAATACGATTGGTTCGGATCGCGTCAGACGCAGCGCCGAATTGACGAACGCTAATCACGGAAGTCCCGTGACCGGCCGCGGGGTGACGGTGGCGGTGCTCGACACAGGGGTTGACGGAACGCACGGCGACATTTCAGGGCGCGTAGTACAAAACGTGAAACTCGCCGATACGCAAAGCCTTGGCGTTGGTTTCAATTACCCCGTCGCTTCGGCAAATCTTCCGAATACGGACCAGGTTTACGGCCACGGCACCTTCGTCGCAGGAGTAATCGCCGGCAACGGCCAGCAATCGGCGGGCAAATATGCGGGTGTTGCGTCGGGCGCGAACATTCTCGGACTCAGCGCCGGTGACGCGACGCTGTTGTTCATCCTTTCCGGCTTCGACTATCTGTTGACGAATGCGCAAGCGTTCAACGTGCGCGTGGTGAATTGTAGTTTCTCGGCTAACACCGTGTTCGACGTCAATGACCCGGTGAACATCGCGACGAAGATGCTGACCGATGCGGGCGTGAATGTGGTGTTCTCCGCCGGTAACAGCGGATCGGGAGCGGACTCGCTGAATCCCTATTCGGTTGCGCCATGGGTTATTAGCGTGGGCGCAACGGATAACGTCGGACATCTCGCTGACTTTTCATCGCGCGGCGAATTCGGCAGCCCTCTTTTTCATCCGACGGTGGTTGCGCCCGGCGTGAACAGCGTCAGCTTGCGACCTTCGACATTGGTCTCGGTGACGACCATCGACGGCCTGGGCGCAAATGGCTCGCCCCTAAGTGCGAGCGAGCTGCCTTATTACACGACCGGCGACGGCACAAGTTTTTCAGCGCCGCAAGTCGCCGGAGTGATTGCCTTGATGCTCGAGACAAATCCGCAACTCACGCCGGCACAGGTCCGCGACATTCTGCAACGCACGGCGACACCTCTACCAGCCTATTATCTCTACGAAGTGGGCGCGGGCATGCTGAATGCGCACGCGGCGGTGCTGGAAGCAGCTTTCCCGCAAAGACATTTTGGTTCGTGGCGAGGCGTCGCGTTCCAAAACCAGGTTCAGTTCACACCGAGTTCGCCGCAAACGTTCATGGG
>JBKPPE010000007.1:0-8194 GCA_046733375.1 Acidobacteriota bacterium
GGCTTGTACGCATAGAACGAAGTCGATCGTTGCGGATGGTGAGTGTTCGCGGCGGCTTTCGCGCCCGAACCGGAGGAGCCGGTCTTGGCATCGACGATCACACGACAACTCAGCAGATTATTCGCAACCAAAGGCGCCAGACCCAGCAGCGTCGCAGTCGCAAAGCATCCAGGGTTAGCAATCCGAGTTGCCGATTTGATTGCTTCACGATTTGTTTCCGTAAGCCCGTACACAAACTGCGCTTGATCGTCCATCGCTGTCTGCTCGCGGCCGTAGTGCTTTGCGAAAACGTCAGCGTCGCTCAAACGAAAGTCACCAGACAGGTCGATGACTTTCACTTGCGGCGCGAGCTTCGGCGCGAGTTCCATCGCCTGCCCGTGCGGCAGTGCAAAGAACGCGCAGTCAATATCGTTGAGACCCTCGAGATTCTCGGGCGCTTTGACGAAGTGCAGATTAGTCAGGCCGTGAAGATTCTTGTGAACCTCGCCGGCCGCTTTGCCGGCATGCTCATTCGCGGTCACGAACCGAACGTCAGCCTGCGGATGCTGCAGCAGAATGCGCAGTAATTCCGATCCGCCGTAGCCGGAACCGCCGAAGATTGCAATTTTGATTATCATTGGAACTTTCACGTCCAAAGTCCAAAGTCCAACGTCCAACGTCCATCCGTCAACCGACGACTTTGGACATTGGACTTTGGACCTTGGACTGCACCACATCAAACATCTTCTTCCCATTCCGGCGCACATTAGCCGCGGGCACTTCAAATTCGCGCTCGATGTAGTCTTCACCCATCTTCGAATCCGTCACTGACCCCGCCACCAGATCGACTTTGATCCCGCGCCGGCGGAACAGCTCAATTCCGCCCCAGGCCCCGACATAGTCCGAAGCGCAGAACACTAAAGCGCTCATCGCATCGCGCAATTCCTGATCTTCGAAAATCGATTCGACCGAATAGCCGCCAAGGATTCCATCGCCAAGCTCAATGACGATCAGATCAGGCGCACTTTCATTCAGCCGCGCGATGATCGCTTTGGCCACCGGCGCCAAGTCCGCTGCACCCACGGTTGATGGCAGTCCGCAGTCAAGAAAACTCGCGGTGGCAATCGCGCCATGGTCCTGCATATTCAGTGTGTCGCGCAGACAGGCGATCCCCGACAATTTAGCCGCGGCGACGCGGAGTCCCGAGCGTGTCGCCTGTTGAATGATTTCGGTGGCCGCGTAAGTCTTGCCGCTGTTCATGCACGCGCCAGCAATGATGACGAGCGGAGCCGTCGCCCCAAGTTTGTCGCGTGACGTTAAGGCCGCGTCACCGATGTTCTTAATTGCGCCACCACCGTTCGTCGCCAGGCCCAGCACTTCAACTTTAATCGCGTCATTTAAACTCGAGTGATGGCCGCTGCACTGCCCGATCACGCCACCAAGATTCAGGAGATGAAGCTCGTCGCCAGCCTTCACGGTTTCCGGGACATCGCCAACGAAACCTTTCAACGCGCGGCGGCGGCCGAGCACGCCGGCAATTACGTCGCCTGGATTCACTTTTGCCAAGCGGCCGGTTGGCAATTCCAGCATGTTGTAAGTTGCGTTGTCAGTCAGCACACGCACGACTACGACGTCACCGGCACGGGCCGGCCCGTTTGAAGCAGTGATCGAAACAGTGCGCGCGAGATTAAGCGGCGATGTCGCTGAGCCGATCTTGTCGATTTCGATTTTGTTAATGGCTTCTTTCATTTCAAATAAGTATTTTCGGTGTGGTTTAGGGGCGAGCTACTGCCCGCCAAATCCTTGGTTCGCACGTGGCGGGTTTTGTCCTCCTAATCTCAAACGCAGCGCATTCAACTTGATGAAACCTTCGGCGTCGCGCTGGTTGTAGACGCTGTCAGCTTCGAACGTCGCGATGCGCTCGTCGTACAGCGAATTGGACGAACGCCGTCCGACGACGATCACGTTCCCGCGAAATACTTTTAACCGCACTTCACCGTTCACATTTTGTTGGGTCTCGTCAATCATCTTCCGCATCAACTCAAATTCGGGCGCGAACCAGAAGCCGTAGTAAACATTCTCAGCGAACTTCACCCCGAGCGAATCGCGCAAATGCATCACTTCGCGGTCCATCGTGATCGATTCCAATGCGCGATGCGCGGCATGCAGAATTGTCACGCCTGGGGTCTCGTAAACGCCGCGCGACTTCATGCCGACAAAACGGTTCTCAACCAGGTCAACGCGGCCGATGCCGTGCGCGCCGCCAACCTGGTTCAGGTTTTCCAACAAGGCTACCGGTGCCAATCGTTGGCCATTGATCGCCACCGGCTCGCCCTTTGCGAATTCGATTTCGATGTATTCCGCTTCCTCCTGCGCGCGCTCCGGCGAAACCGTCATCTGAAAAATGTTTTCCGGCGGCTCGGCCCAGGGGTCTTCGAGAATCCCACCCTCGTAAGAAACGTGCATCAAGTTGCGATCGGTCGAATACGGTTTGTCCACCGTCGCGGCGACCGGAATACCGTAGCCTTCGGCGTAAGCAATCAGATCAGTGCGCCCGCCAAATTCCCACTCGCGCCACGGCGCGATCACTTTGATGTCGGGTTGCAGAGCGTAATAAGTCAGTTCAAACCTGACCTGATCGTTTCCTTTGCCGGTGGCGCCGTGCGCGACAGCATCAGCGTTCTCTTTTTGCGCAATTTCGATTTGCCGCTTCGCGATGACCGGCCGCGCCAGTGAAGTCCCCATCAAATAGACACCTTCGTAGACTGCATTCGCCTTGACCGAGGTCCAAACGTATTCGCGAACAAATTCGTCGCGCAGATCTTCGATGTAGAGTTTTGACGCGCCAGTCGCCTTTGCCTTTTCTTCGAGGCCATCCATCTCCGCGCCCTGGCCCACGTCTGCGCAGTAGCAAACGATTTCACACTGGTACTTCTCTTTCAGCCAGCGCAGCATCACGGACGTATCGAGTCCGCCCGAGTACGCGAGAACGATTTTGTTAATATTCGTGTCAGTCATTAGTGTCAGAACCACCTGCGGTAGCGGGTGGTTAACTTTTTCTGCCGTACGTTTAGTTCAATAGAGGCCAACCGCCCGCTACCGCAGGCGGTTCTGACTTCATGAGAAGAGCTCCCAAATCTTCTTCATCGCGCTCCGCTGCGACCTTTGATCGTGAACCGCAATAAAAATCGTATCTTCGCCGGCCAGAGTGCCGACGACTTCCGGAATCGCGGCGTCATCGATCTCAACCGCCACCGACGACGCACGTCCGGGCAGGCATCTCGCCACGACGAGCACGTCTCCGGCCACATCCAAACTGAGCAAACCTCGCGCGGCGTCTCCGTTCGCGTGCGGCATCGCGTAAAACCCGTGATGCTTCACGACGCCAAGCTCTTCCAAATCACGCGACACACTCGATTGGGTCGCGGGCACGCCCGTATGTTCGAGGTGCGTGCGCAATTCTTCCTGAGTGGCGATGCGCTTGGCCCGAATCAGGTTCAGAATCCGTTTTTGTCGCTCCCGCTTCACCATTTCGAGCCTACTGCCGCCAGCCCGTCGCACCTATGACGCATGGTAATGCACAATAGTTGCATTTTTTGTGCATACTTGCATAAAATACGTGAGTTATGCCGGATTCGTCAAGCGAACCGCATGACTATGTTCGGTGTTAGAGTAGCCGCACGAAGGATGGCTGAGACGAAAGCTAACAATTTGTGGGGTGGTCGATTCACCGGCGAAGCCGATGCTGGTTTCGCGCGGTTCAATCAGTCGTTCTCTTTCGATCGGCGGCTCTTCGAAGCTGACATTCGCGGCAGCATCGCGCACAGTGAAGCGCTCGTGTCCGCCGCCGTCCTCACCAGCGAAGAAGCAAACCAAATCAAAACAGCGCTGGAACGGATTCTCAGCAGCGCACAACATGATCCGAAATATTTTGACGACCTTGCGGCCGAAGACGTCCATTCCTTTGTCGAGGCTCGACTGGTGAAGGTAATTGGCGAGCTCGGGCGCAAGCTGCACACCGGACGCAGTCGCAATGATCAAGTCGCCACTGACTTGCGCCTGTGGCTGCGCAATGAAATTGACCGGCTCGACGGTTTGCTGGGCAGCACGCAAGAGGCAGTTTTGGATTTCGCAGATGCGAACGTCAACGTGGCGATTCCGGGCTACACACATTTGCAACGCGCGCAACCCATTCAGCTGGCGCACTGGTGTCTTGCTTACTTCGAAATGCTCGCACGCGATCGCGAGCGCTTCAGCGAGATTCGTAAACGCGTGAACGTGCTGCCGCTTGGTTCCGCAGCGCTTGCAGGTACGTCTTTCGCGATTGATCGCGACGCTGTGGCCCAAACTCTCGGATTCGAAACGGTGTCCCGAAACAGTCTGGACGCCGTCAGCGATCGAGATTTCGTGATTGAGTTTGTAAGCGGCGCCGCGATGGTGATGATGCACCTGTCGCGCCTCGCCGAAGACATCATCCTCTACTGCACAAGCGAATTCGGTCTCTTTGAGTTGAGCGATGCGGTTGCGACCGGATCCAGCTTGATGCCGCAGAAGAAGAATCCCGATTCGATGGAGCTCGTACGCGGAAAGGCCGGTCGCGTGTTTGGCCATCTCCAATCGCTGCTCACGACCATGAAGGGTCTGCCACTCGCCTACAACAAGGACATGCAGGAAGACAAAGAAGCCCTGTTCGACACAGTCGATACAATCGCCGCATCTCTCACCGTGACAGGAACGGTCCTGCGAAACATCCGTGTGAACCAGGCGCGCGCGCATGAGGCGGCGCAGCATGGTTATTTAAACGCGACTGAATTAGCTGACTATCTCACGCGTAAGGGAATGCCTTTTCGTGACGCGCACGAGACCGTCGGCCGAATCGTCATGCGAGCGATTGAACGAGGTGTGGAAGTAAACGACCTCCCGTTGGCTGAACTGCAATCATTTTCGCCGCTGGTTGACGAGGATGTGCTGAGCGCGTTGTCGCTCGAACAAACGTTGGCGGCAAAATCGCAGATCGGGGGCACGTCGCCGGCGCGCGTGGCGGACGAATTGCAGTCCGCAAGGTCGCGGCTGTGATGCGTTGGCAGTCGGCGCCGTAGGCCCACAATGTTTGTAGACGCGGACTTCTCCTTGAGTATTATCGCGGAATGAAATGGCCCGCTATTTCATTCCGCGATAATGTTTGAAGAGAAAGCGTATGCTATAAATATTTCGCCGCTAAGCCGCGAAGCACATAAAAGCGCTGTGCTGAGCGGAAGCCCCGCTTGCATGAATCTGGAGGAGCAACCGACGACGGTTGCGCTGCAGTCCTAACCATAACCGATGACCGACCCTTCATTATTACTCGAAAAACAATCAGAACTTGCGCCGGTCTGTGACGTATGCGATCGCCTGGCACAGGGCGAGCGCATCTCGGTCGATTCGCTGCCGGCAGACGTGCGAATGATCCTCGAATCGAATGCCCCAAGCGTGGAGCAGATTTGCGCACGCTGCGCGGAGTTGTTTCAACGCGCGCAGCGGCAAATCGATTCCCATGCCGCGGTCTTCGAACAGCACGCCTTCGTACTGCCTACGCCGTTGCGCATGGACGCACACGAGCGGTTCACGGGCCGCGGCGTGACAATCGCTTTCCTCGACTCGGGTTTTTATGCTCATGCCGATCTTACCGAACCGAGAAATCGCATCGTTGCCTATCACAGCATTTTTGCGGCTGAGGGTGACCACACTTCCCTGCACACAAGTGACGTCGCCAGTTGGCACGGTATGATGACGTCAGTTGTGGCGGCGGGCAGCGGTGCGTTGTCCGAGGGTCTATATCGTGGCATTGCGTCGGAGGCCGATTTGGTTCTCGTGAAGATCGGCCTGACCGGGCGCATTTCTGAAGATCAAATTGGGCGCGGCTTGGATTGGGTCCTCGAACATCGAGACGAACACGACATTCGCGTGGTGAACATTTCTGCCGGCGGCGATTTCGAGGAAAGCTATCTCACGAACGAGTTGTCCCAGGCAGTTGAGCAGTGTACGCGCGAAGGTTTGATTGTTGTCTGCGCCGTCGGGAATGCCGGTCACATGCCAGGTCATCCGGTTCTGCCGCCAGCGAGCGCGCCTTCATGCATTGCCGTCGGCGGACTGGACGATCAAAACTCGCTCGATCGCGCGCGACGTGGCATGTATCGATCGTCGTACGGGCCGACAGTCGATGGGCTGCAAAAACCGGAAGTGATTGCGCCGGGAATCTGGGTAGCAGCGCCCATCTTGCCGCACACGCCCACCGCGGAACAGGCAGAACTTTACGCGCAGCTCGATGCAGCTTCCGACGAAGAACTGCCGGCGTTGATGAAAAAGAACAAGGGCGTCGACAAAGACATCGATCAGGCAGCCGGGCTACGGCTTCCGCTTTTGCGGCAATTGATTACGATTAAGCTGCGCGAAGGCAACGTCATCAACGAACATTACAAATACGTCGATGGCACGTCCTTCGCGGCGCCGATCGTTTCCTCGATTATCGCTTGCATGCTGGAAGCGAATCCAAGGCTGACGCCACCGCAGATCAAACGAATTCTCATCGCGACCGCTGAGCGTGTGCCGGATGTCGAAGTCGATCGCCAGGGCTGGGGCGTGGTAAACGCGCGTCGAGCGGTTGAAGTTGCTTTGAGTCATAGGGTTTAGGGCGTTGGGTATCGGGTGTCGGTGTTGGGTCCTTGGGTGTCGGATGTTGGCAACGCATACTGGATTCTCACAGTCAGTTCACCTTTTTTATTCACGCAGCTCTCTAATCCAATAACAGAATTTCTTAGCGCGCCGAGTCACCGAAAAACACTTTGACTGATCTCAATCTTTCTCTTCGTTCAAATACACCCGACACCCGACACCCGACACCCGATACCCTACAACCGACACCCCAACACCCTACACCCTCTCTAGACATCCGTTGACGCCCTGTGACAGAATCCCGCTTACATCAAATCCGCACGATTACGAGGAGCAGTTCAGACTTTCATGGCAGAAAACGAGTCGGCGCAAACCGAGGCGCCCGCGCAAACACCTTCTGAAGACGAAATTACTTATCAAGCCGTTGAGAAAGACGGCGTGGTCACGGCGATTTGGGAGATGAAAGGTCGCAAGCACGTGCGCACCATCGATCCGCGTTCGCGACAAGGCCGGGAAATCCTTAACCTCTACACCACGGAAGAAGTCGATCACCCCGCAAGCGAAGCTGCGAGCTCGTAAGTCGCATTAGACTGACGAATTGTTTAGACGCCGCACTTGTGCGGCGTTTCTGATTGCAGCACAAGTGCCCGACTAACGAAATCAGGCGAGCGTGTTCTGTGGAGTCCCCGCGACGAACGCTTCGATATTATCGATGATCTGATCGGCGAGCGCCTGGACCGCTTCGTCACTGGCCCACGCCACATGTGGCGTCACGATAAAGTTCGGGAGATCCAGATCAAGCAGAGCATTCGCGTTTCGCGGTGGCTCTTCGCGCAAGCAATCGACGGCGGCGCCGGCAATCAAACGAGACTGCAAAGCCTCAGCCAAAGCCTCATCGTGAATTAAAGCACCACGTGCGGTGTTAATTAGAAGCGCGTTTGGCTTCATCATCGCGAACTCTTCCGATCCAAACATGTCGCGGGTGTCTTCAGTCAGCGGACAATGCAGCGTGATGACATCGCTTTGGGTAAGCACGTCGACGAATTTTGTTCGGCCCGGGCGTAACTCGCGCGCATTTTTGTGTTCGGCGAGCAGCACTTGCATTCCGACGGCTTCCGCGAGCCGTGCCATCGATTTGCCGATTGCACCATTACCGATGATGCCGATGGTACTGTCTTTGAGATCATTCAACCGATGAGTCAGCAAACAAAACTGTTTCGACTTTTGCCATTTCCCGTCCCGAACGTCCGCCCGATACGCCAGCAGGTTGCGCCGCAAAGCCAAAATCAACATGAGCACGTGCTCGGGGACTGAGTTCGCCGCATATCCGCGGACGTTGCTGACCGTGATTCCGCGACGGTGGCAATAATCCAGGTCCACACAATCCGATCCCGTCGCGGCAATCGCGATCATTTTCACGTTAGCCGCTTCGGCCAGTTGCGGTTCACCCAGGGACAGTTTGTTACTGATGATGATCGTCGCGTCGCGAACGCGTTCGGGAACCTGATCAGCAAAGCTTTCCGGATATTCGACCCATTCATGTTCGAACTCAGGCCGGCGGAAT
>JBKPPE010000008.1:0-3395 GCA_046733375.1 Acidobacteriota bacterium
GTCAGCCATGTGCGTTCCCAAAGCGATCAGGATGCCCAGACAAAAACAAAGCCGAAAACGATACATCATAGTCTCCAATTGCGGGGATTAGACGATTTTAGAAAACCGAAGGAGAGGTTCGTCGAAATAGAGAGATTAACAAAAGGCGGGGAAAGTTGCCTGGTGAGAGTGAGCAGTGGGCAGTGAGCAGTGGGCAGTAAGTGCGCGAAGCGCACGGAAGCATAAAGCCTGGGGCGCCAAGCCCCAGGCACAGATGGCTAAAATTGAACAGCCCGCGAAGCGGGCGACAGACGTTGCGAGCTCAGTCGTCCTGCCTTGCGCCTCCGCCCGCGGCTCCTCCCGACTGCTTTCTTGCTGCGTTTTGCTCCTTGTAATACTATGGCCGCCCACTGTTCCGTCATCCCCTGGAGTTCACTGAATGATCGGTCGGACCATCTCGCACTATCGAATTACTTCGCAACTCGGTGAAGGCGGGATGGGCATCGTCTACGAGGCTGAAGACACGAATCTCGGCCGTCACGTCGCGCTAAAGTTTCTGACACCCGCGCTGGCGAACGATGCAAATCTCTTGCAGCGCTTCCAAAGGGAAGCGCGCGCCGCCTCTGCACTGAATCATCCGAACATCTGCACCATTCACGGCATTGAGCAACAGGATGCCGACCACTTCATCGTCATGGAGCTTCTCGACGGCGAATCGTTGGCCGATCGCATTCGTCGCGGTGCGCTCGACCTCGATACTGTGTTGACGGTCGGTGTTCAGCTCGCCGATGCGCTTGAATCCGCGCACTCGAAAGGAATCGTCCATCGTGATTTGAAGCCGGCGAACATCTTTGTCACTTCACGCGGGCAGGCCAAGATTCTCGATTTCGGTGTCGCCAAGATCGACGGCCGTGTGGCGGCCGATTCGAATTCAATGGTAGCGACCGTGCGCAAAGACCAACTGACTTCAGCGGGCCAGACCATCGGTACCATCGCCTATATGTCTCCCGAACAGGCACGCGGCGAAATCACCGACGCGCGTACCGACCTCTTTTCGCTCGGCACGGTTTTGTATCAAATGGCGACTGGCTTTCTTCCTTTTCAGGGAGACACTTCCGCCCTCGTGTTCGATGCCATTCTCAATCGAGAGCCCACGTCCCCGAATCAACTGAACCAATCACTGCCGCCGGAGTTTGGGCGGATTATCGGGCAAGCTCTCGAGAAAGATCGCGATCTCCGTTTTCAGAGCGCCACTGATTTGAAGACGGCATTGAAACGCTTGAAACGCGATCTCGATTCGGCATCAAGACAGGCATCCGCCGATTCAGGCAGCGGAACGCGCCGCACCGCTTCCACCGATCACTCGATTGCGGTTCTGTACTTTGAAAACCTTAGCGGCATGAAAGAGGACGAATACCTGCGCGACGGTATCACCGAAGACATCACGACTGAGCTGTCGAAGATCGCGGGCCTAAAGACTTTTTCTCGCGCGATGGTGTTGTCATATCGAGACAAATCAGTAACGGCAGGACAGGTTGGGAACGATCTCGGCGCGTCTTACGTGCTGGCCGGTAGTCTGCGTCGCGCCGGCGCGCGTCTCCGCATTAATGCTCAGTTGGTCGACGCGGCAACTGATTTTCCCTTGTGGTCTGAAAGATACGACCGCGAAATGGCCGACGTTTTCGAGGTCCAGGATGAGATTGCGCAGAAGATCGCCGCCGCACTGCGCATTACGCTCTCGCCGCAGGAGCAGCAGGCGCTTTCAGCGAAACCGACTGAAAACCTGCAGGCTTACGATCTCTACTTGCGCGGACGGAACTACGCGCGCCGCGTGGGACGACAGGACTTGCAGTTTGCGCTTCAAATGTACGAGAACGCCGTCGCGCTCGATCCGGACTTCGCCTTAGCGCACGCCGGAATCGCAAAAGTGTGTGCGGAGTACTATTACCATTTTGAGCGAAACCAACAGTGGCTCGATCGGGCGAAAGCTGCGGCGCAGAAGGCCGGCGCCAAAGGTCACGATGCACCCGAAGTGCAGGTCGCCGAGGCGTGGGTAGTGTTCGCGGAGGGCCAATACGACGAAGCCGTGGAAAAAATTCGGGCAGCACTAAAACAAAACCAGGATTTGGACGGCGGCTACTACGTACTTGGACGCGCTCTGTTCGCTGGAGGTCGGTATCAGGAGATTCTGGATATCATGGAGCTGGCACTAGCGCACGCCGGCGAGAACTACAACACGACGATTCCGATTCATAATGCGCTCGGCGCCCTGGGCAAGCACGAAGCACTCAAGAATTATCTGCACCGCGAGATCGCTATCTACGAAGGTCAGGTGAAGAAGGTGCCTGAAGACGCGCGGGCCCGTGTGCTTCTCGGCAGCGATTACGCCAAGCACGGCCGCCTTGACGACGCGAAGCGGGAACTCGACATGGCCATGTCCCTCCGTCCTGACGACACGATGATCCTTTACAATTCTGCCTGCGCGTTTTGTGCTATGAATAAGCCCGACGATGCGCTAAATGCCATCAGAAAAGCGTGGGAAGCGGGCTTCCGTGATCCGATATGGACCCGCCAGGATCCTGACCTCGCGTTGCTGCATGGTAATGAGGAATTCGAACGGTTGTATCCGCCGCTACAGTAGGCGCAGCTTCACTTCTTCAGAAGATCGTTCTTGTCCAGCCACTGAATCACCGCCGCATCAAACTCCTTCGGCTTCTCCATCATGAGAAAATGTCCGACACCATCGAAGATCTGAAAATCGAGCTTAGGAGCGATCGCGCGAAATGATTCTTCAGCGTTCGGTGGCAGTAAAGCGGTCTTGGCCATAATCGCGAGCACCGGCACGTTGATTTTATCTTCCGTCCAAATCGAGTTATCAAGCATCCCTTCAAATGCGCTGACCAACACATATTGCGGCGTGTTCATGGAAGAAGAATTGATTCGTTGTTTAAGTTCGTCAGATAGATTTGGACCACTGATGAAGGCCATCATTTGACCCACGGTTTCCCGATACTGTGGTCCTCGAAAACCCGCCATCATTTGATCTATAACCGCCTTGTCCCCAAACGGCCTGAGCGATCCATCGACGATGACAATCCCGACGGTCTTATCCGGATACTTGCGATAGAACTGGCGCGCCACGGGCGTGCCCATGCTGTGGCCCACCAGCACGGCGCGCTTTACCTTCGCGTCGCGCATCACCGCTTCAACCGCCCGCGCAAAGTACTCCATGCTGTAAGTCGTCTGCGGCTTGTCGCTCTGACCATGTCCCGGAAGCTCAACGACGATAACGCGGTTTCTTTTGCCGAGATCGGCGACGTTATCGCGCCACGCATCGGCGCTTTGCGACCATCCGTGAATCAGCACAAGCGCCTTGTCGCCCTTTCCATAATTGACGTAATGAACGCGTGTAGCAT
>JBKPPE010000009.1:0-5378 GCA_046733375.1 Acidobacteriota bacterium
G
Source organism: Acidobacteriota bacterium (assembly GCA_046733375.1). GTDB lineage: Bacteria > Acidobacteriota > Blastocatellia > Pyrinomonadales > Pyrinomonadaceae > UBA11740. The sequence goes on from JBKPPE010000009.1 coordinate 2, forward strand.
TTCGGTGCGTAGTAAATCCGGAAAAATTCCCGGACGTCATCCACCGTCGCGGCATCAAGATCTTCCATCGATCCGATCGTCGAGTGCGAATTGGCCGGATTCTTAAAACTCATTTCAAACAGTCTCAGGAACCCATTCACGTACGGCTGATTGTCGTACCGCAGACGCTTTTCCTCTTTTACCGCTTCGCGCTGATTGTCGAGATTCTCCTGAGTCACGTTCAGCGAGAGCATGCGGTCGCTTTCCAGCCACAGCGCCAACGGCAGTTCGCTTGCGGGCAGAGTTTCGAAGTAATTGGTGCGCTCGCTGGAAGTCGTGCCATTCATCGTTCCGCCCGCGTTTGAGATGTACTGAAAATGTGCGGCCTTTGCGACGTTCTCCGATCCCTGAAACATCATGTGCTCAAACAAATGCGCGAATCCCGTGCGCCCTTCCGGTTCGTTGCGCGAACCCACGTCGTAGTAAACGCTCACGGAAACAACCGGCACTGACGGATCCTGGTTCAGGACGACGCGCAGTCCATTGTCGAGTGTGAATTGTTCAATCGGAGTGTGTGGAACTTGAAAAGTCTTCTGCACGTTGAGAGCGGTCCGAATTAAGATGGATGAATGAACGACGGAAGTTTACCGCGTTCGGAGGGGGATTAACAAAGAAGCGTTTTACGCACCGGGCACAGAGACACCGAGCAGATATTGAATTGAGTTAGGTACTCGGTGTCGCCGTGCCTCTGTGGTAAATCAGCTCGCCGGTTCTTCAGTCTTTCGTTCGCCAACCATGCCGCGCAGCTCTGCGCGCAGCCGTTCGATTTCAGCCAACTTCTGTTCGACGCGTGTAAACAGCTCGGTTTGCGTCTTAATGCCCTCGTCGATCAAGAACGAGGCGGCTTCGGCGCGTGTGCCGAACACACCCGCTTGCACGAGCTGGCCCAGCTTGTGCGACGCATCGCCGGACACTTTCACCGCTAACATGTAATCGTCTTTGGCTGAAATCGCTCGTTCAATCGTGCGACTGATGTCGCGTCCGATCGCGGAAAGCTGCTCGGGAAGGCGCGCGGCCATGTCGCGGACCGAATTGCCGACATTTGACTTGTCTTCCATTGGCTCTGCTTCTGTTTCTCGCATAATCAATTCGTTCCTTTGTTCTGACCCGTTACCTGGTGATTCATAAGAAGTGCTCATGACACTTTGCTCCTATCTTTGTAAATGCCTTGTACGCGGTTTTGGAGGGGAAAGTTCATTGTAAAAACTGCGCGAAAATGGGTCAAGAACGCCGGTTCGAACTTACGCTGCCTGCAAATCGGTACAGCACGCAGCGCAGCGCGTTGCTGCCAGCGGAATTGCGGTCAGGCATTGTGGGCGGTCCTTCATCGATGGATCTTTGCGCCGCACTCTGTTCGCAAACTTCACTAAAAGAAAAATCACGAACGCGACGATCACAAAGTTCACGATGTCGTTGAAAAATTGACCGTAAGCAATCACGGGAATGCCCTTTGTCTTTGCCTCGGCCAGCGACAGCGGGTCTCCTTTTGAGTGGTCGAGGACGACGAACATGCTTGCGAAATCCACTTTTCCCAGCAACAGACCGATCGGCGGCATGATGATCCCTTCGACCAGCGACGTCACAATTTTCCCGAATGCGACGCCGATGATCACACCGACAGCCAGGTCAATGACGTTTCCGCGTGCGACGAATTCTTTGAATTCTTTCAACATGGCGGTACCTCCTCAACTTTAGAGTCGGGCTACGCCCGATCACCATTGGCGGGCGGTGCCCGCCTCTAAACAACTGAAACGATTTCGGCTGTTACTGGCAGTCCTTTGCCAATTTGTAGCCGGCCTTCTCAGCCTCTTCCTTGTTCTTAAAGACAGCGCGATTTTGTGCGGGTATGTTTTCGGCGGCTTCGCAGTCCGCAGAGTAATACAGTTTTGAAGTCTTGTCGCCCGTCACTCGCGATTCCGCCGCGGCGGCGACTTCTTCGCGTCGTGTAACGATCGTTTCGTCTGCCCCGTCGTCACTAAGGCGCACACTCGGACTGCCGGCAATCAGCGAAACGGCGATCGTGAAGCCGTCGCAGCGCATCTGTTGACCCCCTCGTTTTGCCGCCCATGCCGCAGGCAGGTTCAACGATTTGCTGATCCCGGTAACAAAATCGTCCACGGTTCGCCATTTGAATGTGTTCTCGTAGCCAATCCACAGCGTCGTCAGCTTTTCATCCAGAAAGTCCAGAGAGATCGTGCGCACATCAGCAAAGGCAACTTTATCGAAGCGTGGATCATAGAGTGGATTGATTGACGTCTTGATCATTCCGATTTCGTCCGCGCGGCCAAACTGAATCAGCGGGACGCGCGCCTTCGCTTGCTCAGGAGTCATTCCTAAACGAAACCCGTGCAGTTCCGGCGCATCGGGAAGTTGATCGCCTTTCAGCGTGCATTGGGCCGTGGCCACTTGCGCGCAACCACAGGCAAACATCACGAGCGAGAGCAAAAAAACGTGAAAGCGAAAATGAGGACTCATGCAGCGAGCAGTCTCTCAATCAACTTGCTCAACGCGTCGGGATCGAATGGTGTCGGAACGTATTCGTTACAACCGGCGTCAAGCGCTTTGTGTCGATATTGATCAGCGCCGTATGCCGAAACTGCGACAATCGGCGTCGTTTGGAGAGACTGATACTCGCGGATTTGCCGGGTGGCGTCAAGACCGTCGACGCCCGGCATCATCATGTCCATGATAATGAGATCGGGCTGTTCACTTTGGGCCAGGTCGACGGCTTCCTTCCCGTTTTCAGCTTCGACGACGCGATAGCCCTTTTTTGTCAGCCACAGTTTCGTCATTAGACGGGTGTCGTCAAAGTCTTCAACGAGCAGAATAGTCTTCGGCGAGTGTGTACGATCGAGCCCAGCTTGTGCCAACATGATTTACTTCCTTTTAAGGCGGGGCAAGCTTTGGTACCCGCGGCAGGGGTCGAACCTGCGACCTTTCGCTCCGGAGGCGAACGCTCTAATCCACTGAGCTACGCGGGCCTGGGGGGTATACAAAACGATAGCATAGAGGGGCGAAAGAGAGCCAGAACGGACTCCCGAAAAAACAGTCGCGCCTTGCAAATTCCGCCCACCGTCGTATATCAACATGCTGCATGTCAGAAGCGCATTCCCAAGTAACGGCGTTGCTGCGCGCTGAGGCTGACGCGATCGCGCAAGCCGCTGCTCGTTTACAAGCAAACGACATTGACGCTGCAATAGAGTTGTTGAAGAACTGCAACGGGCAAGTGATCGTTCTCGGCGTCGGCAAATCCGGAATCATCGCACAGAAAATTGCGTCGACAATGACAAGCAGCGGCACCGCCGCGTTATTCCTACATCCGTCGGATGCCTTGCACGGCGGCCTAGGAATTGTGACGCCTGACGATGTGGTGATTCTGTTGAGCAATAGCGGCGAGACAGATGAACTGCTGCAACTGCTGCCGGCTTTGAAACGTCGCCGCGTTCCGTTGCTGGCCATTGTGGGCAACGTGAAATCCTCGATCGCGCAGCGCGCTGACGCGGTGATTGACGCGTCGGTAGATCAAGAACTATGTCCGTTGAATCTCGCGCCCACCGCCAGCACAACGGTGGCGTTGGCGATCGGTGATGCGATTGCAATGACCTTGATGCGGGCGAAGGGCATTACCGAAAGCGATTTCGCGTCGAACCATCCGGGCGGACAACTGGGCAAGCGCCTAACGGTGTGTGTTGGCGATTTGATGCACAGCGGTTCGCAGAATCCGACGATTTCAGTTGATGCGGCGTGGATGGAAATCGTCTCAGCCATCACGCACTTTGGTTTGGGAGCGGTGAATGTTATCACCGCGGATGGCCGCCTCGCTGGAGTCATCACTGACGGGGATCTCCGCCGATCATTGCAACGAATTGCGGCAAGGGATTTGGCGTTCGCGAATATCACATGCGACCAGTTGATGACGCGCAATCCGGTCGTGACGACTCCTGCGACCCTGGCTTACGACGCATTGCGTTTGATGGAAGACCGCCCGTCACAAATCAATGTGCTGCCCGTCGTGGATGGCGAGCAGAAGTGTGTTGGGCTGATTCGTTTACATGACATCGTGCGCAACGGTTTGTGATTTTGACGTTCCGTCTCGTCACTCGTTCAGACTCCCCCGCAATTCAGCAGAAAGGCCAATTTCGATGAAAGCCGTTTGTTTACTTTCGTTGCTGGTGTTCGTCTCGTTCGCCGTTGTCGATGCTCAGGACAGGTCTTCGCGCGCAAGGAACGCGACCCAACCGCAAGCGACGCTTTCCGTCAACGAGCAATTCTTGAATTCATTTCTCACGGCGATGTTCGACAATCTGCAGGAGCCGGCGATCCCCCTGACAATCGGGGGCGCAACTTCGTCATCTGAGTGCACTAGCGAGATTCGTCTGAAACGTGAAGCCAATGGCGTGCGCACCGCAGTACATTTCGAGCAGGGAAGGATCGCGGGGCCGCTGGCCTTTGCGGGCGCCTACAACTCGACATTGCTCGGCTGCATTTCTTTCACTGGCTGGGCGGATTCAGAGTTGCAGATGGAATTTAGCCGAGAACGCCGCGCCGTCTTGGCGCGCTTTCACCTGCGCGATATTCATTTGAACAACACGCCGGAAATGCTCAACGGGCCGTTGCTCAAAATGGTCCAGAACGCAATTGACAGCCGCTACAATCCCATCGAACTATTTACGCTCGAACAGCTATCGACTAGTGCGAACATCAAACCTGCCGGCGGCGCGTTGCGTTTGGAAGCGACGGATGTGCGGCCTGAAATCACGCCTACAGAGCTGACTCTTCATATCACCTACAAGTTCGTTAGAGGCTAGAGGCTTGAGGCTGGAGGCTAGAGGCTTTAGGCTTGAGGCTAGAGGGGCGTTCTAATTCGAATTCTCTGCGTGACTCTGCGCTTTCCTCCGTAGTCCTCTACGGTTAATTGCCTGACTAACCGCCGAGGAACGCTGAGGTATTCGCAGAGGTGCGCAGAGACAAACTGACTTATCCAATCTCCAGCCTCCAGTCTCTCGTCTCCAGTCTCTAGTCTCTAGTCTCTAGTCTCTAACCTCTGATAGAATCCGCGCGCCAAATACGCCATCCACTTTCGGAGGTTCCCATGCGAAAACTCAATTTTGTGGTTGCGGCGATGCTGCTCATCGTCGTCGCGTCTATTCATTTCGCGCAAACCAGCACTGCACCGCGCTATCAGCTGCCGCCGAAGGACGTGGTCGATGCATTCGATGCGCCGCCGTTGCCCGCGGCGATTCTGAGTCCGACGAAACAGGTGCTGGCGCTGACCTATCGCCGCCCGTACCCGACGATAGCGGAACTCTCGCAGCCGATCTTTCGGCTTGCGGGTGTC
>JBKPPE010000010.1:0-4023 GCA_046733375.1 Acidobacteriota bacterium
CGAAGTGCTGGCGATGACCTTTACGCCTGGCAATTGTGAAAGACTATTGATAAGGCTCTCCGAAATTCCGTCTGAAAGATAGTCTGTGTCCGGGTTATTGCTCGCATTTACCAGGGGCAAGACCGCAATCGACTCAATCGCGCCTCCGCGGCGTGTGCGGCCAAAGTAAAGGTAGGCACCAATCACAGCGGCGAGTACCAATACAGCAGCGATCAGGATGGTCCAGGTCTTATGCTCGATTACCTTTGGCGATTTTCTGATGCCACTCTTTGTGTGCCCAGCGCTTGTGGTTGCTTGCTCTCGATTTGCGGTAGAACTCTCGGACTTCTGGGATGTGGAGCGTTCGAGCTTTCTCTCAAATTCCAATTCTTGTTTAAGACTCTGCAAATCGAGTAGAAGATCTTTGATAGTCTGGTAACGCTCATCTCGGTCCTTACGCAGCGCCTTCGAGACGATCCGTTCTAGTTCAGCGGGCACTTCTCTGGAATAGCGGGCTAACGGGGGCGGTTCATGTTCACTAATTATCTCCCCCAACACCTCGGTCGTGGAGTTGCCACTAAAAGGCAAGCAACCGGCCATCATTTCATACAGCACCACGCCTAGACTGAAGATGTCCGTACGCGCGTCGACGGGCAAGCCCCGCGCTTGCTCTGGTGACATGTAGATTGCAGTACCCAGCACGACACCAGCTTCGGTTTTTACTACAGCGCGGGTTGAGGCGTCTAAATCAACTATCTGTGAAGGCGGTTGCTCAGTAAGTTTCGCAAGACCAAAATCCAACACCTTCACGATGCCATCGCGGCGCAGCATGATGTTGTCCGGCTTGATGTCGCGGTGAATGATACCCGCCACGTGTGCCGCTGAAAGTGCACTGGAGATCTGGACAGCAAGGCGAAGCGTTTGTCCAAGCTTCCGTTGCTCGTTTCGCATATGCTCACGTAACGTTTGACCATCAATAAACTCGCTGGCGATGAAGTAGACGGAATCGACTTGATCGATCTCATAGATCGTTATGATGTTGGGATGATTCAGCGCGGAAGCAGACTTGGCTTCCTGGACGAAGCGGCGCATGCGATCTTCGTTTGCAGCAACGTCGGCGGGCAGAATCTTGAGAGCGACTTTGCGATTGAGCCTTGTATCTTCCGCTAGAAACACTTCGCCCATCCCGCCGGCGCCAATTTTTATGAGAATGCGGTAATGAGAAATGATGGTCTCAGGTTTTAGCGATCCCTTCATTCTGTTCTTGTCCTCAGCCGGCTGACCCCATCCTCGTTAAAGCGTGCATGCGACGGCGATCACAGGCGAGATCGGCGGGTAGGATCTTTAAAGCCAACCTCGCGATGCAGGCTGTTGTCTTCCGCTAGAAAGACTTCTCCCATGCCGCCGCACCCCAACGGGGAGATTATTTCGTAGGAACCAAGTAGCGTGTTTTTGGCGATAGGCATAGAGCCTGTTGTCGGGGGGAATTCCGAGTGGACTTATGAGACGGCCTTCATTCTATCTTCATTCGAATTGGGAGACTATGCCACTGAGGCATTGCAGGTAGAGTGCGGAGGACGATTGAGGGAGTTTGTCGGTTACTTGGTGCCCCGCAGGGATACGAACCCCGAACCAACAGATTATGAGACCCGTTGAAGGGCACTAATGAAGTTGGACCAAGTAAGATGTAGCAGTATTTACCGAATCCGCAACCGTCAAAGTTTAGTTGCGTCTTGCTACATCCGAGCACGCCATCGCGCCATAATAGCGCCATCGAAACCTTTTCATATTTGTGACCCGATTATTTCATTGGGGGAGGGCCTTATATTCAGTGCGAAGCACACTCACCCATACCGCCTGCTGCGAGCTCCGATGAGACTCAATAACAAGAAATGGTTCTGTGGTAAGGGAACTACCCATCGGTTTCTCATTCGCGACAAGTCATTAAGGAATTCCCATCCTCCGCAGTAGGTCAGCGAAGCGCGGGTCGTTGCGGAGTGGATCCCACACGGGCTCGTCTTTATAGAAAGGCCCGATCGCTCCCGCTGCTAAGCCGCGTTCCAGCCATGAAAACGACAGCTCCTTCTCGTTCAAGACCGCATAGATTTTGGCGATCCAATGCGCCTGGCTCAGGCTCGCGCCCGAGATCTCTTCCAACTCTTTGATGATTTCGAGCGCTTGTGCCCGCTTACCCTGCGCCGCGTAGACCATGCCCGTATCGAAAATCAAAAGCGGGTCGTCCTTCCTCTCTTGCTTTGCTTTCTGCAATTCCGCGAGCGCTTCGTCGAACAATTTATTTTGAATGTACACTCCTATTTCCCAGCTGGTGCTGAAAGCCGGGCCGAGTTCATTGGCTTGTCGCAGCAGTCCAAGTGCTCGCCCGTAATCTCGCTTCAAGTAGTAAGGTTGGACCGCAGTCCGGGCGATAATCGATGAGAGCGGGTCGAGTTCACGAGCTTTCAGAAGTACTTCTAAGCTTTCATCGAGACGCCCCTGTCGCGTGAGCGAAATTCCCAAATAGTAATATGCGCCTGCGAAGCTCGGACTGAGTTCAATCGCTCGGCGCAGTTCACGATCACCCAGCGAAAAATTGCTCGGGGTGAAAATGGTCTGGGCAAAACCAAGTGTGGCGTGAGCTTCGGCAAGATTTTCATCGAGCGCGAGGGCTTTGCTCGCCGCCTCTTCCGCTTTCCGCCGACCTTCAATGGGCGCAATGTGGCCGCGGTTCCCGAGAGCGGCATAGGCATCACCTAAGCCCGCATAGGCAAGCGCATAATTGTGATCTTCTTCCAGCGCGCTCTCGAAATAGCGGATGGCTGTGAACTGGTCTTCGCGAGTGCTACGTTGTAAATACGAGCGTCCCTGGATGTAATACTGGAAAGCTTTGAGATTCTCAGTGGGACGCTTGGCAAGTTGCTTTTGCTCTGTACTGGTTAGCTTCAACCGCAGTTTCTCGGAAATCTCTTGCGCGATCTCTTCCTGAACAGCGAACACATCCGCGAGCTTCCGATTGTACTGCTGCCCCCAAATCTGGCTGTTCTCTTGGGCGTTGATCAGCTCCACATTGATCGAAAGTCCATCGCCATGTTGGGTGACGCGACCGGTAAGCACCGCCTGCACTTTTAACTCTTTCGCTATAGCCTGAGCATCCTGGTCCTTCCCCTTGTAATGGAATACCGAATTGCCAGACATCACTTTCAGCTTTGGCAACTGCGAGAGACTGTTGATGATGCTTTCCGGAATTCCGTCTGAGAGGTATTCAGTGTTCGGATCGTTGTTCTGGTTGATGAAAGGCAAAATTGCAATTGATTCAATTCTAAATTCCGTTTCTCTAGCATGCAGATAGAGGCTAAGGCCGACGATGGCAACACCAAGTACAACCAGGATAATCATTGCGAAGAGTTTGTGTTGTTGGATTCTCGAGACGAAGGACACAGTGGTGGAAGAAGCAGAAACGCCAGAAGCAGTCGCCAGCGCGCTCTGGCCGCTGCTTGTTGATGCAGACTGCCGCAGCTCTGGCGCAACCGTGCGTTCAATCTCTGCATCTACCTCCAGTTTGCGCTTTAAGCTGCGCAAATCAATCAGCATATCCTTGGCGGTCTGGTAGCGTTCTTCGCGATCTTTCGTCAGCGCCTTCGTGACGATCCTTTCCAACTCAGGTGGGACGTCATGAGCAAAGCGAGTTAGCGGGGCGGGCTCTTTTTGAAGAATTAGAGAAAGACTTTCGGCAGAAGTCTCACCGCGAAACGGCACCTGTCCTGTCACCAGCTCGTAGAGCACTGCACCGAGACTCCACAAGTCGGTTCGTGCATCTATTTGTATTCCCTTAGCCTGCTCCGGCGACATGTAATTCGCCGTCCCCATCACAGTGCCGACGGCAGTATGGACCATTGTTTTGGTCGGCGCGTCGGTGTCGGCAGTCTTTCCCTCCGCCTCGCTCAGTTTCGCAAGCCCGAAATCGAGCAACTTAATATACCCATCGCTCCTGACCATTATGTTTTCAGGTTTGATATCGCGATGAATGATGCCCGCTCCGTGCGTGGC
>JBKPPE010000011.1:0-3331 GCA_046733375.1 Acidobacteriota bacterium
AACAAAGTCCGCGCACGGAATCAGGGGAATATGCACCGGCAGCCCACCGGCAGCCTCGACTGCCTCACTGTAATGACGAGAAAGATAGAAACGGTCGGTTTCGAGTTCAATGCGCATCGTGATTCCGATGCGTGGACGTGCGGGTTTTGTCATTTGATCAGTCTATCGTCGCGATGCTCCGCGGGCGACAACATAATAGCGCAGATGGCTAGCTTGACTAAACTTCGTCGTCGTTCCTATAGTGCTGTTTCACTTCATGGCTAGAAAACAATCCCCGAAAATTCGCAGCACAACTGTTTTGCTCGTGCGTCGCAACGGTCGCGTCGCATTGGCCGGCGATGGCCAAGTCACGGTCGGCGAGACGGTTATGAAAGCCAGCGCAAAGAAAGTCCGGCGACTCTACAATGAGAAGATTCTCGCCGGCTTCGCGGGCGCCACCGGGGATGCCTTCTCGCTATTGACGCGGTTCGAAGCCAAGCTGGAGCAATACCACGGCAACCTCGAGCGTGCGGCGATCGAGTTGAGCAAGGAATGGCGCACCGACAAGATCCTGCGTCACCTGGAAGCGTTGTTGGTCGTGGCGGATGAGAAAACATCATTTCTCCTCTCGGGCAACGGCGACGTAATCTCTCCTGACGATGGGGTGCTGGCAATCGGCTCCGGCGGCTCGTATGCCTTGGCGGCGGCGCGTGCGCTGATCGCAAATACCGAAATGTCCGCGCGCGAGATCGCCGTTGAAGCGATGCGCATCGCGGGCGAGATTTGCATCTACAGCAACTCGAATGTTGTCGTTGAAGAACTTTAGGATCGGGTGAAGCGTAGGCGCGCCGACAATTACGGAGAACATTAATCAAGAACAGTCGATATGGTTATCTATCTTGCAGGTGAACACGAGGAACAGGAGCTTCGCTTAGACGAGCTGACGCCGCGTCAAATCGTCGCGGAGCTCGACAAGCACGTCGTAGGGCAAAAAGCGGCGAAGCGTGCGGTCGCGATTGCCTTGCGCAACCGTGTGCGGCGCAAGAAGCTCGCGCCGGACCTCGCCGCCGATGTCATTCCGAAAAACATCATCATGATTGGCTCAACGGGAATCGGTAAGACGGAGATCGCGCGGCGGCTGGCGCGAATGTCGAACTCCCCGTTCTTGAAAGTTGAAGCGTCGAAGTTCACGGAAGTCGGCTACGTCGGGCGTGACGTCGAAAGCATGATTCGCGATCTTACCGAGATCGCCGTTGATCTGACGCGGCAGGAAAAAGTGGAGGAGATTGCCGACAAGGCTGAACTGAACGTTGAAGAAAGAATTCTCGACATTCTGCTGCCACCGCCGAAATCATCTTCAGGCGCGCCAGTTTTCGACTTCGATTCAGGCGAAATCACGACGCCGGTTCTGGTCCCCGACAACAACGAGCCCAAGGACGAGAACTTCGCCCGCACACGCGAGAAACTGCGCACCCAACTGCGGTCAGGCAAGCTCGACAACCGCCTGGTGGAGCTGGAGGTGCGCGAGAAGAACTATCCGACGATTGAATTCGCCGGCCCGATGGGTGTCGAAGAGATGGGCATCAACATGAAGGACATGTTGGGCAATCTCTTCCAGGGGCGCACGAAGCATCGCAAGATGCGCGTCGATGAAGCGATGGAATACCTCATGCAGGAAGAGGAAGAGCGCTTGATCGACATGGACACTGTCGCGCGTGCAGCACTCGAGCGCGTCGAGTCGTCCGGCATAATCTTTCTCGACGAGATCGACAAGATCGCCGGGCGCGAATCCGGCCACGGGCCTGATGTGTCGCGCGAAGGTGTGCAGCGTGACATTCTTCCGATTGTCGAAGGGACCACCGTGAACACGCGCTACGGAATGGTGCGAACTGATCACATTCTCTTCATCGCCGCCGGCGCGTTCCACGTCTCGAAGCCGTCAGATCTGATTCCCGAACTGCAGGGCCGCTTCCCTATTCGCGTCGAGTTAGAATCGCTTTCGATCGAAGACTTCAAACGAATTCTGGTTGAGCCAAAGAACTCGCTCGTGAAGCAGTACAAGGCGCTGATGGAAACTGAAGGTGTGAAGCTGGACTTCACGCCCGATGCCATCGATGCGGTGGCAAACTTTTCCGCGCGCGTGAACAGTCAGACGGAGGACATTGGGGCGCGACGACTGCACACGATCATGGAACGGCTGCTCGACGAGATCAGTTTTGAGGGACCCGACCTCGAGCCGAAGCAGAAGACCATCGATGCTGCGTACGTCGAACAGATGCTTGCCGACACGGTGAAGGATCAAGACCTCAGCCGTTACATCCTGTAATCGACACTTCACTCATCGTGCGCCCCTCCGCAAAACCTATAGTAAATTCGCGCAAGTCGGCGACCCGTCACTTAATGCTGTTGCTCGCTTTGGCCGCGTCGGCGATGGCGCCCACTTGTGGAAAGCGGCGACCGCCTTTGCCGCCTATTGAACGCATCCCGCAAAGGACGGAGTTGCTGTCCGGAGCACAGCGTGGCAACCAGGTGATTCTCAGCTGGCCGGCGCCGCGCCGGAACGCCAGTTCCGGTAGTGTGCAGAGTATTCGCCGCATGGATGTCTATCGGGTCGCCGAAAAGCCGAACGCGCCGCTCCCCATGACGGAAGAAGAGTTTGCCGCGCGCGCGACGCTAATCGGTTCCGTAACATATGGCGAGATACAAACGGCGACGGACACGCTGACTTACACCGACAAGTTGGAACTGGCCGGTGAGCCATCACGGCTGCGATACGCTGTTCGGTACGTTAACGCCTCCGGTCAACGGGCAGCCTTTTCGAACTTCCTGCTGATTGAGCCCGCCGCGAAGATTGCCGAGCCGCCGACGGATGTGAGAAAGGAAGAGAGCGAGACCGCCATCACGATTCGCTGGGAGGCGCCGAAACAGAATATCGACGGTTCGACGCCAGTGAACCTGCTGGGCTACAACGTCTATCGCGTCATAGCGTCGCAGACCGAAATTGGTCAGACGCCAATCAATTCCGGGTTAGTGACTACGACTGACTATCAGGATCGAAACTTCAAGTTTGGAGAGAAGTACACCTACGTGGTCCGGTCAGTTTCACTCGGCACACTCGCGAGTCAGGTTGAGAGTTTGAATTCGAACAGTGTCGAAGCCGCGCCGGTCGACATCTATGCACCATCGGCTCCCACCGGAGTCAGTGTTGCTCCGGCACCCGGCCGGCTTTCCCTCTTCTTTGCCGCCAATCCGGAAGCAGACATTGCCGGTTACTTAATCTACCGCTCAGCTGATCCAAATCAGCCGAAGCCGTGGACTCTGTTAACCCAAACACTGCTGACCAGGACTACAT
>JBKPPE010000012.1:0-5775 GCA_046733375.1 Acidobacteriota bacterium
TTGGGAGCGTCAATCGAAGGGTTGTCAGACAGAATCGACGGCTATGACAGCTTTGAAGGGGATCTGGATGCCTGTCTCCGAGCACAGGTGCAACAGACCATGAACTCAGACGCGTATAAGGCTGCCTCTCCAGACGCCAAGAAGACAATGCTGCGCGACCTGATGCTTGGCCGCCTGAAGTCAAACGTCACTGCCGCTCTAGCTCCCGGCGGCCGGTTGAAACTGACACCCGAAGTGATCCTTTTGATCGAAAGACAATACATCCCTGCGATCAAGACGGCGTTCGACAACGTTGTGAAAGTGGACAAGGAGTTGAGACAAGAGATCGATAATCTCCAAAAAGGGCCGCTGGGAACTTTCGCGTACACCAATTACCGGATACCGAACGGTTCTGACTACTCCGAAACCAAGTTTCTCTTCGAACAGGACAAGAGTTTCCTTCGACCGTTGAAGCTGACCGGCAATCTTGGATTCTCGTTTTACAACAAGCCCAATTCCGCTTTGAATCAGGAGAGGCTTCGCGATTTCTCAGCTTCCCTTTCGTTTGAAGGAACCAGCCGCAGTCCTTTCACCGAAGTAGATAATCTCAGCAAGATCACTTACTCCTTTGTCGGCAGGTATGAGCGACTCTTCGAGAACCGGCGACTGCCGCAACGCACTCCGGACATCGGAGCCTTTCAGTTTGTCATGGAAATTCCCTTCTTCAAGGGCCTGAGCCTGCCGCTCTCAGCCACTTACGCGAATGCAACCGAAGAGGAAAACAAAAACCATTTTCGCTTTAACTTCGGAATGCGGCTTGACACTGACAAGCTCTTCGAACTGTTAAGGGCGGGAGCCCAGCGCTAGCTTGGCTTCCTTATTGTCTTTGAATGCAATGGTCATAGCATGGCTCGAAAATTTGAATCCGCGCCTTCGCGGACGTGTGAAGCAAGACGCGAAAATCGCGTTGAACTGCACGGCCGGTTGACGCGAAATTCGCGGAGGATTAATGCCAATCCTAAAACAAGGTTCGTCAGGTCCTGACGTTCAGGATCTGCAACAAAAACTTAAGGCGCTCGGCTTCGATCCGAATGGGGTTGACGGAAACTTCGGCCCCGGCACCAAGAAAGCCGTCATCGCTTTCCAGCAACGTAAAGGCTTGCAGGCTGACGGTATCGCTGGCCCGGCAACGATCGCTGCGCTCCAAACAGCATCCGGGGGCGGAACGGACAGCACCGGCGCCGCAACTGCCAAAACCGGCGGCGAAGTATCAGACGCCGAGACGCCAAGCGGTGCGGCAGCGGGAACGGCGTCGGCTGCGGCTCCGGCAACTGCGCCTAATCTGAATCTCGCAGCGCTCGCCGGCAAAGTTCCGCAGGCCGTGATTGATCAAATCCCGGAGGCGGCGGAGAAGTTCGGCATCACCACTAACCTGCGTCTGGCGCATTTCCTGGCGCAGTGCGCGCTCGAATCGATGAACTTTACGGCCACCGTCGAGAATTTGAACTATAGCGCGCAACGCCTGTTGCAGGTGTTTCCAAAATACTTCAAGAACGTTGATGTGAATGCCTATGCTCGCAATCCCCAGAAGATCGGCAGCCGCGTCTACGCGAATCGGATGGGCAACGGCGACGAAGCGTCTGGTGATGGGTTCAAGTATCGCGGCCGCGGCTACATTCAACTCACTGGCAAGAACAACTATCAAAGCTTTACGAACCACATCGGCGAGGACTGCATCGCCAATCCGGATTTGGTGGCGACAAAGTATCCGCTGGCATCTGCCGGTTTCTTCTTCAACTCGAACAATATCTGGGCGATCTGCGATCAGGGCTCGAGCGATGCCACCGTGACGAGCGTTACCAAAAGGGTAAATGGCGGAACACACGGTCTCGCTGAAAGAATTCAAAACTTCAAGAAGTTTACGCAGGCACTGGGTTAGGCACGAAAACGTTTTGCCTTTCCTACTTCACAAAAAGTGAGAGGAGGAGAAAAATCTTATGGCCAAGATTGAATCTTTGATTCCTGAGAGTGGCGTTGGTTTCAGGACCAACAATCGAACTAACAATTCTCATTTCGCGACGCAGGTCGTCCATGACTTGCTAATTAAGATCGCGGGCTTGTGGCACGACCTGCAACCCGATCACCCCATTTCGATCGGCCAGCTTTCGCATAAAGGCGGTGGAGAATTTCCGCCGCACCACCAGCACCGGCTTGGCGTCGAGGCTGACATGCGACCGCTAAGCAAAAACGGTCAAGATCTAGTGCTCAATTTTGAGAGCGCGCAGTATAGCCAGGATCTGACGCGCGAGTTTGTGAAGCTGCTGAGAGCGAATGCCAGGATGCACAGGGTATTCTTTAACGATCCTCAGCTAATGGCAGAAGGTTTGACGAGTCACGCTGCGGGACACAACGACCACCTGCATCTTTGGTTCGAAGATGAGCAGCAATCTACTCCTCGCGTGCTTCGCAAGGGCGACCAGGGCGACGACGTGAAGCAAGTACAGCAAAAGCTAATCGCGGCAGGGTTCCCGGTTCAGGGCGGCGCGGATGGGAAGTTTGGACAACATACTGAGGACGCCGTGCGAGCGTTTCAGACCGCGAACGGCCTCACCACCGACGGCGTGGTCGGCCCCAAAACGCGCGCAGCGCTCGGGTTATAGAGACGCTTTGATTATCGACCTACACCTCAGGAGCTGACAGATCATGGCCGTCTTAAAAACAGGTTCGACTGGTCCGGAAGTGACCAAACTTCAGCAGCGATTGCTGGACTTAGGGTTTGATCCAAACGGCGTTGACGGAATTTTTGGCCCCGGTACCGAATCAGCCGTCAAAGCTTTTCAACAGGCAAATGGGCTGACCGTTGATGGTAAGGTCGGGCCTATCACTCGCGCTGCGTTACAACTGAATAACGGCGGGGAAGGTCCGGGACCGCTCGCCGCCGAAAAGATTCTTTGGGTAGTAGGCTACAACTCGATCGCTCAATTCATCCAGCGAGCTATCGCGGCCAAGGTGACGGCAGTCGCCGTGCGCACTAGTAATGACAATGACTTGCCGCACGCCATACCCGCAGCTCACGCAGCGAATCTTAAAATCTACGGCTGGCGTTGGCCATTGTCCTCAACCTCCGGCGCAATGGCCGAAGCCAACCGCGCGGCAACTCTGCTGACTCAGGGAATGGACGGATACTTTGCCGATCCGGAAGGCGAGCCGGGCCAACCGTTCGATTGGAATAAACCCGGTCTGGCAGCGCTCGCAGATCAATTCTGCACGACGATAAAATCGGCGGCCGGGGCGAAACCACTGGGTGTAACTTCGCACTTCCTCGCGAAGCAACGGTTTCCGAATCTGCCCTGGGCAGCCTTCTTTCAACATGCCGACATTTTGCTCCCGCAAGCGTATTGGCGCGTCGCTCAAGGTCCGGTTCATCATGCCAACCCGGTTGAGAACTTCCGTGACTCAATTCAGGCGTGGATGCAAGCCGGCGGCGCCAGAGAAAAAATTCAACCGATGGCCGGAGAGTTACGGCGGGTGAACGGCGCTGAAATTGGACAGTACGCGGGGGAAGCCAGCAATCAGGGCATCACGACGCTCCATTTTTACACCGATGAGGCCGGCATAACTCAGGACGTGTGGAATGCCGTTGCGCAGGCGTAAGGCTGCAAACATCGTGGACATATTTAAGTGACGTATTGCTCGCGGCGGCGACTTAATCGAAGTTACAAAAAGCAAAAGGTCTCGATGTCACCATGGCCGATGCTCTTAGTCCGAACCGAAAGCCCCGGGCACGACGTCGAGCGTTGTCTTCGCCATGCCGGTTTCGGCTCTTTTTTTTTAAGGCGCTCCAATTAGCGTTTCACACACAAGCAGAACCGGATTTGTCATTCGCTTTTCGGAGTAAAGGAGGTTCCCCATGGCCGCTCCTGGGCAAAGACCTGACATTGAAAAGAAAATCGTGCTCATTTCGGATCGTATTGTTCGCGCGTACCAGGCCAAGAACAATAGATCGATTCTATTGTTTAGGATTCGGACCGCGGCAGCTGTGATTGGATCAACGTTAATGACCGTTGGTTTGGAAAATCCTCTCCTATCTCTCGCGTCTGGCAAAGGAGACCAAACTCTCAACTATACATTCGGCGCCTCATGGTACGGATTACCAAAGATTTTCTCTTTCTTCGGAGTCGGCATTTTTGTGCTGGTCGCCATCGCGCTTGCTTTCTACAAGCAAGCCAAAATAGACGAGAGAGCGATTCAGTCAATAGCACTCGTCGACGCCTTTGAGGGAGTAGAGAGTAGATTGGTGCTAAGTCTCGAAGACGAAGAGCCTATCCAACAACTGAACGTTGTCTATAATGAAGCGGTCGCTTTGGATTCGAACAATTCTAAAAATATGCCAAAGAGGGATGGTTTCAAGAGCGCGATCGACAGTTATGCGCAGACTAAAATCAATGATTATTGCAAATGGTGGAAAGATGCACCGCCCCCGGATGAGAGGAGGGAGAAGTAATGTCAGATAAAACATCCTTCGAAAAACGGGTACAGGGTGATGTTCATGCGGAGATTGTTCTCGACGAAAACGAGAATCCGGTTACTCTCCCTGGTAAAAAATTTAACCACTACAAGGTGAGGCTGTATTTAGAAACGCAGAATCCCGAAGTGCAAAGCGTCACTTATAGATTAGATCCGACTTATTATGACCCGGTCCGGGAATCTACCGACGTCGATGGAAAATTCAACGTAGAGTTGACGACTTATGGTGATTACCCTGTAACCGTAGACGCTCAAATCGGCGGAGAAATTGTCAGAAAGGTTGTGCCACTATTCAAACTATTGCAAGAAGAGTACGGAGCTTCGGCAAGCCCCGAAATTAAGAGCGCTCTAGAAGAAATCAAAGCGCACTGATTACCCAACGCAATCAGCGCGTCGAATATCGCGACAGCGTCTCAGGAAATACGCGCACGCCTTCGGGCATTGCTTCCATCGTGATCTTGTTTGCGCCCGTCAAAATATCTTTCGCGGTCATTCCATAAACCTGCGAATTGTCTTCGTTGTCGGGCTTAATCACGACGCCTTTCAATTCCAATCCGGCGAAGGCGCCCTTGCTGCGCGAGTAAGAAAGAATCTGCGCGTTCAATTTTAAGTCTGTCGAAGCGCTCGCGGATCGGCCGACCGGTCCGGCCGCCGCGCTACCTTCGCCGCCGATTTCAAATTTATCGCCCAGCAAACTCTCGACGGCTTCTTCATTCATGAACAGCAGAATGTAGTCGGTTGAAGCTGCTCCGATCTGCAAACCGATGCTGCCACCAGTTAAGTCGAAGAACGCAGGCGCGCTCCAACCACTTTTAACGCGGCGGCTGATCACGCCACTGCCGCGGCGGCCGCCGACAATGAACCCGCCTTTGAGCACTCCGGGAAACACGGCGACCGCCTCGGCGCGTCGCAGCAAATCTCGCGGAATTGACTTCTCGCGTGTCCGCATGATCGCGTCGAACACGCGCGCGGCTTGAGCAGACTGCTTTGCCGCAGCTTGCATTTTCTTGGTGTGCCGTTCGCGACCAGTTTGGGCGGTGACTACGCTCGCGAGCGCAAATGAGATGGCAACAACGGACAGAAGTGTAGTTCGTTTCAGGGTGATCATAGTTCTCCTGGCAAGCAAAGAGTTGATTTACAAATTCGCGAACAGACGACGTGCGCTACTTTCGTGTCGAATACCGCGCCAGTGTCCGCGGAAAAATTCTTACCCCGGCCGGCATATCGGTAATCTTCCATTGCTTACTGGGCGACAGTACGTCATTGGCC
>JBKPPE010000013.1:0-7122 GCA_046733375.1 Acidobacteriota bacterium
CGCACCACGCCCTTAAAGACAGCAGGTTGGGTTTTCGGCGGATTATATTCGTGCGTGGGGCCCACACCCTCCGCCACAAAGGTGCCTTTTGCGGAGAAGCGGCCTTCGTCATCGAGCGTCAGCGGCTGTTCGATTTTTCCGTGGGCGCAACTAAAACGCACGCTCGCGCCGTTTTCCGTCACGTCCAATTGCACGTTTTGACCGCCCCAGAGTCCATTCGCAACGCGTCGTGGCATGGACGATTTAGTTTCCATTTTGCCGCTCCGGCAAGGGTCGCTGAGGCACAGAGTCAGCAAGAGGAGAGAGATGACGCAGCAGTTCAGGCCGATGCTATTCGGCATGTTCGCTCCAATGAGAATCGGTTTGGGCAAGAAGGTAAAGGATACATTCACGAGTATCGTTAAGCAATTTGTTGCCTGCCATGAGTTTGACTGAACTGGCGAGGCTGTAACGTCGGCGCCACTCAAAATCTATGTAACACGTTGGAGAAAAAGATGGAGAATGCAAAACCTGCTCGAACGTTCGGAAAACGCATGAAATGGTTTCTGATTTCCTTGATTGCGTTACTCATCCCCGCGATGTTGCTGTTGCCGCGGAGCAGAGCGCAAAGGGACGTTGCGCAAAGACCAGTTCCCGACGTCGTGCAGCTCGTCGGCCCAATCTCGCAGGACAAAGACCTCCGCGATCTGCCTTACATCCCGGTGACGCCGGGTGAACCCGAAGGGCCGTTCCTGATGCGTCACCCACCGAAGGAACAACCTCCCGATGGACGCACCCTCCGTGGGCCGCGTTTCTCCGAACTCGAAGTTGAACGCGAGATGAAACTCACGGCAAACGAAGAGGCCAAACGGGAGCGCGATCTCGTTAAGGAACAGAAGCGTAAATCGCCAAAAACACCCAAACCGCTTAAGTCCGACAAAATCGCGCGCGCCGTCGCTGTCTTTTCGCGCGACGTCTCACCATCGCGGCAGCTTGGGGCGCCGCAGCAGTCAACCGCCCCGACCTCCAACATCCCCAGCCCGACTCAGACTTTCGCGGGGATGACACAGAACCTCGGTTGCGGCGGCTGTCTGCCGCCGGACACAGACGGCGACGTGGGACCGAATCACTACGTACAATCGGTCAACTCCTCGATTCGTGTCCACGACAAGGCCGGGAATGTTCTGGCCGGGCCGATCACATATAACTCATTCTTTTCGGCGATGGGCACCGCCACGCCCTGCGGCTCGAACGTGAATCAAGGCGACGGCATTGTCTTCTACGACCACATCGCCGATCGCTGGATCGTTAGCGACTTCGCCTTCTCGGCTTTTCCCGGCACTTCTTTCTATCAGTGCATTGGTGTGTCGAAAACGAGTGACCCCGTTTCAGGCGGCTACTGGCTGTACGCGGTGCAAGTTGATCCCGCGAATACAAATTTTCTCGGCGACTATCCAAAGTTCGGCTTGTGGCCCGACGGCTACTACATGTCGGTCAACATGTTTTCGAACAACACGACCTTCAATGGGGTGCGCGTTTACGCGCTCGACCGCAGTTCGATGATCAACGGCGGGCCGGCGAACACTATCGCCTTCACGATCCTGCCGGCAAACCTCGGCGATCAGTACAGCCTTCTGCCCGCGACGTTCCGCACTGGGTTAGCACCGCCCGCGGGACAGCCCGAGTGGTTCATGGACATCAACAGCTCTGCCGTGGCGGGGACCGTCGAAACCCAGGTCTTCGTCCGCCGCTTCCACGCAGACTTCGTGACGCCCGCGAACTCGTTCTTCGGCTCAGGCGCAACGCACGCGCCCGACGGCATCATCACCGTAAACGGCTTTGTCGACGCGTTCACAAGTGCGGGCACACAGATTGTGCCGAACGGCACGGCCACCACGACGCAATTCGTTGACACACTCGGCGACAAGTTGATGTACCCACTCGTCTACCAGAACCTGGGTGGCGTCGAGTCTATCTGGTCGTCCCACACGGTCAACAACAATCAGGGCGGCACTGGACCAACGGCGGTTCGCTGGTACCAGTTCAACATGACGGGGAATACGATTCCGGCGACGCCCGTTCAGCAGCAGTCGTTCAATAACGGTGGAGACGGTTTGTGGCGCTGGATGCCGAGTATCAACGTCGACAATCAGGGGAACGTCGCTATCGGCTACTCTGCTTCGAGCACGACGGTCGACCCCGGCATACGCTATGCCGGACGACTCGCCACAGATCTGCCCAATACGATGGCTCAGGGCGAAGCGGTTATGACGCCAGGCACAGGGCACCAGACCAACAGCAACACTGGCGGCGGCGGACGTTGGGGCGACTACAGTTCCATGTTTGTTGACCCTACGGACACATGCACCTTTTATCACACGAACGAGTACTACTCGGCGACTGCGGCAGCCGCATGGAACACGCGGGTCGGGTCCTTCAAGTTCTCGACTTGTACGGCCTCGCCGTTGCCGACCCCGACTCCGACTCCGACGCCGACGCCTACTCCGACTCCGCCGGGGCCACCCGCTTCGGCCGGTCCAGTGACTGTGACCGCCAGCGCGGGCACCCCCGGGCCGACTGACTACGCGACCGTAAAGGCAGCCTTCGACGCAATCAACGCGGGCACGCATCAAGGCGCGATAAACATCTTCATCCTCGGCGATACTGTCGAGGCGGCGTCGGCCGTCTTGAACGCGAACGGCAGCGGCTCGGCCAGCTACACCTCTATCATCATGGTGCCGAGCGGCACACGCCTGGTCACAGGCAATCTCGCCGCGCCGCTGATCGATTTGAACGGCGCAGACGTGGTCACGATTGACGGCTTCAACGCGGGCGGCAACACACTGAGTCTCCAGAACACAAACACGGGCGCGACCGCCGGCACGAGCACCATTCGCTTCATCAACGGCGCGCAGAACAACACGGTCAAGAACTGCAATATTCAGGGCTCTTCGACCGTCGGCGTCGGCACGGCGGGCGGAGCTGTGCTCTTCAACACGACGACCGGTGGCGGTAACAGCGGCAACACCATCTCGTCGAACAACATCGGCCCGGCGGGCGCGACCTTGCCCGTTAAGGCGATTTCAGCAGTGGGCACGACGACCAACAACACCACCATCAATCGCGATAACGTCATTGACAGCAACAACGTCTTCGACTTCTTCGGCGGCGGCGGTGTTTCCACGACCGGCATCGACATCCGCACGGGCAACCACAACTGGATCATCCAGAACAACCGCATCTACCAGACCGCCACGCGCACGTTCACCACAACGGCCCTGCGCTACGCGGGCATTACGGTTGTCGGCTCGACGGGCTCGAGTGGCAACGCGCACATCATCCGCAACAACATCATCGGCTTCGGCGCCGCCAACGGCACGGGGACGACGACCATCACCGGCTCTTCGAACGAGTTCCGCGGCCTCGACCTCGCCGCCGCCAGCTCGGGGACGGCGACCAGCGTGCAGGGGAACATCATCTCCGGCATCAACCAGACAACGAGCCGCGCCTCGACGACGGCCAGCAGCTCGCCCTTCATCGGCATCGTCGTCGGGACCACGTCCGGCGTCTTCGACATCGGCAATCTGTCGGGCAACTTCGTCGGCAGCCTCGACGGCTCATCGACTATCGTCATCAACGAGACCTCTACGACCGCTTCAACCGCGCCCGTCATCGGCATCTACGACTTCAGCCTGAGTTCGGGCAACGTCTCGAACAACAACATCGGCGCGATCACCATCCAGAGCACGGGGACGACTGTTGGCTTCCGCGGCATCCTGGTTAACACGTCCTCAGCCTCGACAGAGATCATCAACAACAACACCATCGGCGGTCCGACCGCGGCTGGCGGTATCAGCGACACGCAGGTCGGGAGCTACGCCATGTACGGCATCCAGACCGCGCTCCCGGCGATATCGATGACGGGCAATAGCGTGCGCAACATGGTCGGCAACGCCAACCCAGCCGCGGTCGTCGTCTCAAGCGGCTACGTCGTCAACGTCAGCACGGCCGCGACGAACTCAAGCCTGATCTCGCGCAACACCGTCCACTCGCTCTCGAACGCGTCGGGCGCGGGCGCGACCGCGATCTACGCCATGGACTTGACGCTGCCGGCGACCACCAACATCACCGCGAACGTCATTGAGCGAAACCTCGTTCACTCGGTGGTGAACACCTCGACCGACAATACGGCCCAGATTTACGGGATCGTACAGCGGGGTTCGGGCACGGCGGGAGTGCCGGTCACGGGCGTGTTTAGGAACAACATGGTGCGTCTAGGCCTCGACACAAACGGCAACTCGCTTACGAGCGGCGTGCAAATCATCGGCATCCGCGACATGCAGGGGGCGACCGGCGGCGCGGGCACGTCCGTCACCAGCTATTACTTCAACAGCGTCTACATCGGCGGCACGGGGGTCGCGTCTTCTTCAAACACCTTCGCCTTCAACAGTAATGCTTTGACGAGCACGCGCAACTATGTTGATAACATCTTCTGGAACGCGCGCAGCAACGCGTCCGGTGCGGGCAAGAACTACGCCGTATCCATCGCCGGCACCGCGACTAACCCCGCCGGCCTGACGATGAACTACAACGACCTGCTCGCCACGGGCTCGGGCGGCTTCGTCGGCCTCTTCAACGCGGCCGATCAGACGACGCTCGCGAACTGGAGGACGGCTGTCGGACAGGACGCGAACAGCCTTTCCGTCGACCCGCTCTTCGTCAACGCGAACGGCAGCGCTTCGAATGGCAATATACATATACAGGGCGCGAGCCCCGTGCTCGGCATGGGCACGCCCGTCGCCGGCATCACCAACGACTTCGATGGTGACACGCGCGACGTCGTGCCCGATATCGGCGCGGACGAGATTACAGCAGTCAACAGTCCGCCGATCCTGACGGTGAACGCGGGGTTGAGCGTGGCCAACAGCGGCACTGGTGTGGTCGACAACACGAAGTTGCTGGTTAGCGATACCGACAACACACCAACCCAGTTGATATTCACGGTAGTCACGGCGTCTACGCATGGCGATTTGAAGAAAGGGGCTTCGACACTCTCAGCCGCCAGCACCTTCACGCAGGCCGACATTAACAACGGCCTGATCACCTACACGCATCTCGGTGACAATGCGCTCGCGGATAGCTTCACCTTTACGGTAAGTGACGGGGCTGGCGGAACGATTGGCGCGACGAGCTTCAACATCACAATTGGCTTCCCGCCAGTGAAGGTTCTGGACGCGAAGGCAGCGGAACCGCCATCAGGTACCTCAACAATAATCTTCACTGTAATGATACCGGCAGGAGCCCCGGCGGGTGGCGGCTCGGTGCAGTACGCGACGGCCGATGGCTCGGGGACCGCGGGCACCTGCGGTACTCCGGGCGCTGACTACCAAAGCACCAGTGGCACACTCAACTTCAACGCGGGCCAGACGATGAAGACAATCGCCGTAACCATTTGCAACGACGGCGATGCGAACACCGCGGCGCCGGACGAGACGTTGCTCATGAATTTGTCAGTCCCGACGAACCTCACGATCTCAGGAGCTCAGGCCACGGGCACGATCACGCACACGAATGCTGCTGGCACGTTCGTGATCTCTGAACTCCGGACGCGTGGTTCCGCGGGAGCAGGCGACGATTTCGTGGAACTTTACAACAACACAAACTCGCAATTGATCGTCGCGGCCAGCGACGCTTCCGCCGGTTACGGTGTTTTCAAGATGGGCCCTGATTGCAATGCGACTCCGGTGCTCATTGGCACGATTCCCAACGGCACAACTATACCGGCGCGGGGTCATTACCTGATGGTTGGGTCAGCTTACTCGCTCAAGGACTATGGCGGGACAGACGCGGCACTCGGTAATCTGACGATGTCTTCCGACATCGAAGACGATCACAACGTGGCCGTCTTCTCAACGTCCAGTCTCGTCAACATTTCGTCGGCGAATCGTCTGGATGCCGTTGGGTTCGGCACGAATACGGGCAGTGTCTGTGATCTCATGCGCGAAGGCTCGACGCTTTCCGCGGTCGGAGCGATGAATATTGAGTACTCGTTCTTCCGCACACTGTTCACGGGCAATCCTAAGGACACCAATGACAACTCCGCGGACTTCAAGTTCGCTGACACACAGGGCACCTTCATTTCGGGTATCCCGCCAGCTTTGGGCGCGCCGGGACCTGAGAACCTGGCCTCACCGCTGAGGCGTGATACCTTCGGCGTCCTTCTGCCACTGATTGACGGCTCGGTAATCGCATCGCAGTCGCCGAATCGCTTCCGCAACTTGGCGCCGGTCCCTAACTATCCGAATGGTACGCTGGAAGTTCGGCGCCGCGTGCAGAACACGACCGGGGTTACGGTGACCCGTCTGCGATTCAGGATTGTGGACATCACGACGTTCCCATCGCCGGGAGCGAGCACCGCTGACTTGCGGGTGATTGATTCGTCGGCAGTAGTCATCTCGAACATCAACGATCCGGCGACCTGCGCCGCCAATACGCCGCCTGCGTCGTCACCGTGTACTGTGACGGCGCAAGCGACGGTGCTCGAGACGCCACCAGGCCAAGCGAATGGTGGCGGCTACAACTCGACGGTTACGGTGTCGATACCAGGAGGCCTGGCGAACAACGCGAGCATTGACGTGAACTTCAGGTTGGGCGTCATCCAAACCGGGAACTTCCGCTTCAAGCTCATTATCGAAGCGCTGCCGTAAGGATTGATCATGTGCACTCGGAGGAGGAGAGGTCAGCTTGGCCTCTCCTTTTTTGTGCTGCGCATGCTTGAGCTAATTTATTTGCGCGTCGTTCTGGATGGTGAGCACCCGCACTTTCGGCCCCAAAAAAATCGATAAAAACTATTGACAGCGATCGCCTGGAAGCGTAGGATGCGCCGGTGGAGTGAAGTGGAGCGAGGTGGCCTCAACGACACGAACCGAAGCAAAACTGGCGCAAATCGTACAGCCGTCTCCTCTAGTCTCAGTTCCCAGGTCGGATGCTCCGGGGCAATTACACAGCGCGAATCGACTCGAAGGGGCGGCTCAAAGTGCCGACCCTCTTTCGTCGTTACGTCGAAGAGAAGCACGGCGCAGCGTTGTATGTGACCAGTCTCACGGGTGATTGCGTTCGCATCTACCCGATGCCGGAGTGGGA
>JBKPPE010000014.1:0-5579 GCA_046733375.1 Acidobacteriota bacterium
ACCAAAGACTATCCTGACGTCGATGGCATTCTCGGCTTCGCCTTGTTCACAGATTATTTGTTGACGCTCGATTATCCGGCGATGCAAGTACGTTTGGCGCGGGGGACGCTGCCGGCAGCGAATGGCAGCGACATTTTGAATATCGAGATCGAAAATCGGATTCCGGTCATCGAACTCGCAATTGGGAGAATCCATGTGCCGGCGCACATTGACTCTGGGAATTTCGTCGCAGGCTTCATTGTTCCCGAAGAGGTCGTCGAACAACTTCAATTACAATCCGAAGCGATCACCGTGGGCGGCGCGCGATCCGTTACGAATCGAATTCAACTCAAACAGGTGCAATTGCGCGACACGATTAGCGTCGGCAGTTTTGAATATCCGCAACCAACGATTGCCTTTCCCGCACTCTCAGATACCAACATCGGCTTCAAAGTGCTGCGCGATTTCCTGCTCACGTTCGATCAGAAGAATCGCCGCATGAAATTGCAGCGCCGGTCTTGATAAGATGCGGCGATGCGAAAGCGCAAAATCGCCGTCACAGTCAACGACCTGATGCAGCGGGGCTATGTTTACTACCTCACCGAACCCACCGGCAAAAACTTTCATCCCGATTTCGAACCAGAGCTGACGCCGCAAGAGATGCTTGAACTCGGCGTCTTTGGCGGGAAGTATTTGACTGACTGTCGCCAAGAGTTTCCGGCATCGTGGTTTCGCAAAGCGAAACTCTGTTCCGAGAAGCACGACGCGAAACTCAACTTCTTCAAAGTGAACGCGTCACAGCCGCTCACGGTCTGGAAAAAGAATGGCTGGATCTATCACGAAGATCCGCGCGGCTGGTTTCAATGGTATTGCCGCTATTTCATGGGCCGCCGATGTCCGGACGACGAACGGCAAATCAAACGCTGGCGTGCTGTGTGTCGGCACAGCGCGCAAATCAAGAAGAATTGTCGCCATCGGTCACTCGACTGCCGACGACGTCAGCGACAAGCGCTGTTGCACTGGGCGTATGACTCGCGAAAGATCTAATGGCCAACATCGACACGATTAAGATCATTCTCACTGTTATCAGTGGTGTCTGTTGGACCATTGTTTACATCGACGGCATTCGCATCGGCTTCCGGGACAAGTCGTATGCGATTCCGTTCTACGCGCTGGCGCTGAACTTTGCGTGGGAATTGCTGTACACATACTTCGGATTCCGCACGAATGGCGTGACGGTGCAGAACGTTTTCAACGCCGTTTGGTTCGCGTTCGATGTGGGGATTCTCTACACGTATTTCACGTTTGGCCGGAAATACTTTCTTCTCAACGGCGCCAGGGCACAGGAAAACCGATCTCAAAGCGGCGTCAAGCCGCCGCACTCCAAAAACATGTTCATCGCGTGGAGTGTGCTTGGCCTCGTCACAGCGTTCGGCGTGCAGTATGCCTTTCGTCGCGAATTCGGCGTCTCAAAGGCCGCCGCTTACTCCGCGTTTCCGCAGAACCTGATCATGTCAATCCTTTTCATCGGCATGCTGGCGAAACGCGGCAGCCGTGAAGGACAAAGTCTCACCATCGCGGTTAACAAATGGATCGGAACGCTCGCGCCGACGATTCTCTACGGCGCCATCGGTGAGGGCGCTTTTCCGCGCGGAAGCTTTCTAATTCTCACAGTGGGAATATTCTGCTCAGTGTTTGATGTGATTTACATTTGGCTGCTGGCAAAGACGAAGCCGACTCCCACCAAAGTCGCCGCTCGTTTGCATAACGAATTGTGAACAATTAGGTCGGTAGATCTCGCTTATTAAAGTGAAGCGCCTGTCTTCGGAATACTACCGCGATATGAAACTCAGAAGCACCACGCTATTCGCAGTTGGAGTCGCCATCATCGTAGCCCACCTGCTCTCACAACTCGTCCCGGCGTCAAGCACGGCACGGCTTATCTATGTCCCCGCGACCAAACGCGTTCATCATTATGTTTTCTTTGGAATGGATCGCGAGAGTATTCCAAACGCGAAATCGTTCTTCGATACGAAGGCGTTCGAAGGCGCGCAAATCGCTTACTCGTGGCGGCAACTCGAACAGGGAAAAGACAATTATGACTTCAGTATAATTCATGAAGATCTTGCGTTGATGGACGCCCATGGCAAGAGGCTTTGGATTCAGATTCAAGACGTGGCGTTCAGCGACCGCTGGAAGATGGTGCCGGAGTACCTTCTGAAGCAGCCCGAGTATCACGGTGGCGTAGTGCGTCAATACAAAATCCCAGGCGATGACGAATCACGTGCGACCCCGCTCGGTTGGGTGGCGCGGCGGTGGGATCCGGCGGTGGAGGAGCGCTATCACAAATTGCTGATGGCCCTCGGAAAAGAGTTTGACGGTCGTGTCGTCGGAATCAATCTCGAGGAGACCTCGATTGATTTTGGCAACACTGGCAAATTTCGTCCTGAAGGATTTACGCCGGAGCTTTATCGCGATGCAATCATCGCAAACATGAAAGTTTTGAAGCGTGCGTTTCCCAAATCGATCGCGATGGTCTATGCGAACTTCATGCCGGGTGGCAGACCTTTTCTCGAAGCAGTTTACCAAGCCGCACGTGAATCACACGTTGCAGTCGGTGGACCTGACCTTTTGCCGTTTCGGCCGTTCCAACGAGCGAACAGCTATCTGTTGATTCGGCAATCGGCAGGAATCGTTCCGACGGGCCTCGCAGTTCAAGACGGAAACTACGGTGACGTCGATCGGAAAAAAGGAAGACGAGCGACGATCGCCGAGCTGCTGAAATTTGCCACCGATGACCTGAAGCTCGACTACATCTTTTGGTGCACCGAAGAGCCTTACTACTCGAATGAGCTGATTCCGTTTATGCGGTCAACAACCAAAGCCGATCACTGATTCTTTCCGGTCACCTGCCGAGCGCCACTTCCATCTGTGTTCATCACCCACACTTCCATCGCGCCCGTGCGATTGCTTTGAAATGCGATGTGCTTTTCATCCGGAAACCAGGAGGGTGTCTCATCAAGATAAGCTTCACTATGTGGCGCGAGCTTTCGCGTGGCGCCGGTCCCGAGATCGACGATCCACACATGAGCCGAGCCTTTTTGCGTCCGACTGTTCACTTGAAAAGCGAGTCGTTTTCCCTCTGAAGACCATCGGGCCGCCTGCGCGCCGCCTTCTTCCGCGGCCACGTGCGTCAAGTGACGCACCGACGAACCATCTGCGTTCATGACGAAAACCGCGAGCTCACTCTTTGGATCATCGCGACCAGTAAAGGCAATCATTTTTCCGTCGGGTGACCAGCGACTGTTCCAGGCGATCGACGAGCCGTCGGTGATCTCTTTCGGATTGGAACCATCAACGTTGCTGATCGTCAGCCTGGACGCCGTCCACGTGCCGCCCATGTAAAGCAGACGTTTGCCGTCAGGCGAAAGTGTGACTGCGCGGGCGGGCACTTGCGCCAGTTCGCGTCGATTCTTTCCGTCGCGATCCATGACATAGAAGTGGCTGAGGTCGTCTTTGAAAATTGAAAACGCCAGCTTGCCGTCGCTCGTCCACGCGACGCCGCCTTCCGCGTCAGGTGTGTTCGTGACGTCTCGTTCGTTTCGGCCATCGACTGAAATCACGTACACATCATCGACACCCGAGCGATTTGAAACGAAAGCTATTTCCTTGCCGTCAGGAGAGACGACGGGCAAGCTGCCATTCAGCGGTCGCGGCGTCGGCGAAGGACTTTGGGTTGGAAGAAGAACGAGTCTTGTTTTGGAAACTGCCGCGTGGTTGCCAGTTGTCACAATCCCGCAGAGACAACAGATTGCAAACACGATCAGAAGCGATGTTCCGATTGGATGTCTGGCCATGAGGACCTCCCAGGCGACATTGTATGCGCCACAATTTTACGGTTGGATCGCGGTCGTGATTGTAAAGAGTTGTGAATTCAACCTTCGGAACGTTCGCGGAACAGTTGATTGAAATCGAAGCCTGTGGCCTGACTCAACCAGGAGAATTGTCCTGTCTCCTGAATCTCTTCAGTTAACGCGACCACGCCCGTCCAGGCGGCGCGAGCCAACGAACTGCCCAGCGAAATCCTGCGGACGTCGAGATCGGCTAATTGTTGGAACGTCAGGTCGCAATTCTTCGTGTAGAGCAGCACGTTCACGGGCTTTGGCGCGACTGTCTTTACAATCGCTGCGATTTCATCAGTTGTCGTGAACCCGGGAGCGTACAGGCAATCGGCGCCGGCATCCGCATACGCAACCAGCCTATGGAGCGACGTAGGCAACGGATCACGATCGCCAACGAGATGCGCCTCGCAGCGGGCCGTAAGCACGACAGCGACGCCCGACGCATCGATCGCGGCGCGCGCTGCCTTAACTCTCTCAACCGCAAGATCGAAATCGTAAAGTGGCTTTTCGGGGTTGCCGGTTGAATCTTCAACCGACAATCCGGCGACGCCAGTTTCGACACATCGCCGCACATTCTCGGCCACGCCCTTCGGATCATCGGCATATGCGTTTAGAAAGTCGGCATTGACGGGCAACGACGTAGCACCGACGATGTCGCGAAAATGGTCGAGCATCGCGTCGAGTGTGACGCCGCCATCGGGTAAGCCTTGAGCGAAAGCAAATCCGGCCGACGTCGTCGCCAGCGCTTTGAAGCCAGCGTGTTCAAGATAAACCGCGGAACCAGCATCCCAGGGATTAGGCAGAACGAAGCAGCCAGATGTGTGCAGCGCGGCGAACTGCTGAACGGCGGAAAGTTGTTTGCTATTCATGACCGAAATACTAACATTGCGCGAATGATTGTTCTCGAAACTGAGCGACTGAGATTGCGGCATCTCGATCCGGATACGGACGCCGAGTTCATCCTGCGGCTGGTCAACGAGCCTTCCTTCCTCCATTACATCGGCGACAAAGGGGTGCGCACGCTTGCGGACGCGAGACGATACATTACTGATGGGCCACAGAGGAGTTACGAAACAAATGGGTATGGACTTTACAGAGTCGAGTTAACAAATGGGGCGATGCCAATTGGAATGTGCGGTTTGGTGAAACGGGACACGTTGCCCGATGCAGATGTTGGATTTGCTTTTCTTGCAGAATATTGGGGAGAAGGTTACGCATACGAATCAGCCGTCGCGGTTATGAGATATGCGCGCGAAAAGCTCGGCATCAAACGCGTGCTGGCGATTACGACACCGGACAATGTCGCTTCGGCCAACCTTCTGAATAAGATCGGGTTAAGATTTGATCGGCTGATCAAGTTGACCGCTGAGTCGCCCGAAGTGAAGTTGTTTACATCTGACATAGATGAAGAAAACAGATAGCGCAACCGATAAAGGCGAAAAGCAGATCGAACGCGTGCGACGTATTTGTCAAGCATTGCCCGGCACGTGGGAGAAGATCTCACAGGGCGAACCGACGTGGTTTGTCGGCAAGAAAGTGTTCGCGATGTTTTCGAATAACCATCACGGCGATGGCCACATAGCCGTGACTGTTCCGGCAGCCATTGGCATTCAGCAGATGCTGATCAAGAAGTCGCCAAAGAAATTTTATCGTCCGCCATACGTGGGTGTGCGTGGTTGGGTCGGCATCGAAGTGGAT
>JBKPPE010000015.1:0-3891 GCA_046733375.1 Acidobacteriota bacterium
CGACTATGGAGCGCAGCGAGACTTCACTTACCCGCGAGACTCAATCTTTTCCGGCATGGGGATGGGCGGCACATCGTTTATCTACGAGAACGGCCGGTTTCGCGCACTCACGACGAGTGACTAGCGTCGATTCAAGTCCGAGGAAGCCACGTTAAAGATGGCGTATCGAAAACAGGTTTAAGTTAGAATCATGTCAATGTCTATCCTAATTGCCGAAGACAACGTGGCGCAGCGCGCTTACCTGCGCGAGATTCTGGAACGCGATTTTCCAGCGCACGCGCCGGTGGTGGAAGCGAGCGATGGTGAAGAGACGGTGTCGCTCGCACTAAAAAACAAACCGGAAGTTTGCATTCTCGACATTCAGATGCCGAAGCTGTCCGGCGTGAAGGCCGCACGCGCGATCTGGCGCGACTATCCCGAAGCGCGGATCATTTTCTGGACGCAGTTTCCGCATGAGATTTACATCAACGAGATTCGCAAGATCGTGAAGTCCGTCGATCCGCCGCCGGCTTACGGCTTCATTCACAAGAACAATCCCGAATCGCGCTTTCTGCGTTTCGTCGCCGCGGTGTTGGAAGACGGCGCGGACATGATCGATCCGGCCTTCAAGGATTCATTCAAACGCCCTTTGCTCACTGAGTTCGAAGCGGAAGCCCTTTACTATCTCGCGCTCGGTCTTTCGAACTGGGCCATCGCGCGCAAGTGTTCTCTGAGTCTGCGCGGCGTCGAAAGCCGTTTGGCAACTCTTTACGAAAAACTTTTTGTCTCACTTCCCGAAGGCACACCGCACGAAGCGTACGAAAAGCTGGCCTACAACGTGCGCACGCGCGCGTTCTTTGAAGCGCTGCGCCGCGGGCTTTTGAACAGCGACGAGCTGGAAAAGGCGGCAGGCGATCTCGAAGGCTGGATCGAACGCGATCGGAAGAAGTTTGCGGAAGAGCAGAAGCGGGAAGAGGCGAAGACGCGGAAGCGCTAAAGATTAGGAAGGCTACGCCGAAGGCGTTTACTAACCTCCAGCCCAGGGTTGCGCGCGCGAGCGCGCTACCCTGGGACAGACGGCGAAATTTCATTGCAACCCTGAAGGGGTTGCTTAGACATGTTTGTTCAAGCGCTCGCTAAATTCGCCAACTCTTTCAGAGTTCGTTTACGTTTACTTCATTCTTTTCCCAGGGCGTTGCCCAGGGCTGGAATTTGCGAACGCCTCCGGCGTTGTTCCGCTTCGCTGCGCACTGCGCACCGCACCCTGCTCACTGTTGTCCTGCTGTCTGCCGTCTGCCTCCTGCCTCCTGCTTTCTCGCAAGATCAGCCGTTGACGCAACCACAAACAAGTCCCTCGCCTTCGCCAACTCCATCACCTTCTCCTTCGCCGACACCGCCGCCGAATCTACATCAGTGGGGCGCGGTGACTTCGTTTCATGGGTTGCCGTCCGATCGCACACACGCGATTGCACAGACTGAATTCGGCGTCACGTGGTTTGCGACTGACGGCGGGCTCGCGCGGTTTGATGGCCGGCGTACGAGCGCGGTGACGGCTGAGGGTTTGCCAACTGGCAGAGTGCTCGCCTTGAAAGCCGATCCGTCAGGCGCGCTGTGGATCGGAACTGAAAATGGCGCGGCGCGCCTGTTCAACGATAAGTTCGAAACGATCAAAGAAACTGCCGGCAAAGTTATCACCGCCATCATCACGCCCGAACGCGACCACGCGATGATGGCAAGCGAAAGCGGTCAGCTGTTCGATTGCCACTTCACCCAAGAACCCACATCGCGCCTGGCCATCACCGATGCCGAACGCAATCCGCCACCAAAGTTAATCGTGCGCGCGATTCCCGAGCAACCGCTGCAAAGCGCCGACAAAGATCAGCCGGGGCTTTTGAAGCTCACCAGCCTCGCGATTGTAGATGGCACGCTCTACGTCGGCACACAGAGTCGCGGCATCATCGAATTTCAAAACGGCGAGGCGAAAGAAGTCGCGAGCAAGCCGCGCAGTTTCTTTATCAACACGCTGGAAACCGACTCGCAGGGACGACTTTGGGTCGGTGCGCGCGCCGGCAAAGATGAAAGCGCGATCTTCAATCAAAGCGACTTGTTGAAGCCCGCGCGCGCGAACGCCTCGACCGGCCCTGTGACTGCGATTGCACACGGTGCGGGTGCAGACATTTGGGTAGCGACTGATGGTCACGGCGCGTTTCTTTTTCAGAACGGAAAGCCGGTAGAACACTTCACGTTCGAAGAGACGGGCGGCGCCTTGCGATCCGATCACGTTTACGGCGTGTTCGTCGACCCGGAGCAAGTCGTCTGGTTTGCGACGGACAAAGGAGTCTGCCGCTACGATCCGCACGCGGTACGCACCGAAGCGATTTCGAGTGATGCGAATGCGAACTACGTGCGCGCGCTGTGGCTGAATGCAGAGGGCCGAGTCTTGGCGGGAACCAATGCCGGTCTTTACGCAAACGAAGACGGCGCAAGAAGCTGGTCGCCCAATCCGGAAATCGGTCGCCGAATCGTTTACGCGATTGCCGAAGACAGCGGACGGCTTCTGATCGGAACATCGAGTGGACTCTTCGCTGCCGCCTCAACGAGCGACCAAAAGACTTTCAATCGGATTGCGCCGGCGACAAACAATCTCCCGCAAGGTGACAGCGTTCGCGCCATCACCCGGGTCAACGGCACCACCTACATCGCGACGTACGGATATGGAGTTGAGAAACTCCAGGGCTCGCAGCGCGCGCTCGTGTGGCCCGAAACTTCCGCCGATAATCAAATGCGCGAAGTCACCGCGCTCGGCAGCGACGTGAACGGCCGATTAGTGATGGGTACGGCAAACGGCGCAATTTTTTTCTGGGACGGAAAACAAACGACCACCGACGCGACGCTCGACAAAGTGAAAGGCGATGCGGTCTGGTCATTTGTCGCTGACAGCGGCGGCTTGTGGATCGCGAGCGCGCGCGGACTCTACTTTTTCAAAGACGGACAACTTCGCGACATCGCACCCGGAGTGAACGCCCGATCGCTCTATTTGAGCGCTGACAATTCGCGTTCAGGATCCGTTTGGTGCGCAACGGTCGGCAACGGCCTTTTACGAGTCGTGCTTGACGATCAATTCGGGGCGATCGTTTCGCGCCTCGATATTGAGCAGGGTCTGCCTTCGCAACGCGTGTTCGCAGTGATCGCGACGCGACGATCCGACGGCAGCGAAGAAATCATTGGCGCCACGAATCGCGGGATCATTCGTTACGAGCCGGGCTCGACGAAACCGACGGTTTTGCCCGCGCGCATCATTAGCCGCCGCATTCATCCGTCGAGCGAGCTGACGTCGGGGCTGCATCTCGATTATCCGCAGAACAGTCTGCTGCTCGATGTGACCGCGATCAGCAGCCGGACTTTCCCGGAGCAGTTTCAGTACGCGTTTGCGCTGTACGACAGCGCCGGCAAGATTATTCGCCAGAAGCTGTCACACGACTCGCAGTTTCCCATGGAGCAGTTGGGTCCGGGCAAATATAAAGTCGTGGCGCGGGCCTTCACCAAAGATTTGACACCCGCAAATCCTCTCTCGTTTGAGTTCACGGTGGCGCGCGCGCCGTTTCCATGGACGTCGACGGCGCTTGGCGTTTTGTTGTTGCTGGCGTTAATTGCGCTCGCCTGGGGCTACGTGCAGAACCGCCGGATCCATCGCACGAGTGCGGAACTCGCCGTGACGAATCGCGAACTCGCTGAAGCACGTCTGCAACTTGCGAACGAGACGGAAGCTGAGCGCCGGCGCATTGCGCGTGACTTACACGATCAGACGCTGGCCGATTTGCGACATCTCGCGCTGACCGTGGATCAGCTTTCAATGCAAGCAGACGGCGGCCAACGCCCGGCTCCAAATACCAAGGCCGATGGCGCCACGCC
>JBKPPE010000016.1:0-4982 GCA_046733375.1 Acidobacteriota bacterium
TGTTTGTGGGCGTTTCCGGCAATAATTGCATTTTCCATTCCTTGACACCCCTCAGGCCGACCCCTATCATGCTTGTTTCCGCGTCTGCCGGAATTGTTGTCTGAGGTATGTTCGAGTCACTTTCCGACAAGCTCAAGCGGACGCTAAAAAACCTGCGCGGCGAAGGCGTCCTGACTAAAGAACACGTGGACGCAGCGCTTCGTGAAATCCGTTTGGCGCTGCTCGAAGCCGACGTCAATTACAAAGTTGCGAAGGATTTCATTGCCTCGGTCAAAGAAAAGGCCGAAGGTCAGCAGGTTTGGCTCGAACTAAAGCCGTCTGAGCAAGTCGTCAAAATTGTCTTTGATGAATTGGTTGAGTTGCTCGGCGGACAATCGTCGCGGCTCGTTTTTACGAAGACCGCGCCGAACGTCGTCATGATTGTCGGCCTGCAAGGTTCAGGCAAGACAACTTCGACGGGAAAAATCGCACGTTGGCTGTCGCAGAATCAACAGCGCAAGCCTCTATTGATTTCGACTGACGTTTACCGGCCGGCGGCGCGCGAACAGTTGAAGGTCATCGCGAAGGCGACTGGCCAATCGATCTTTGAAAAGCCTGAGACCAACGATCCGCTCGAGCTGACGCGCAGCGCTTTGCAGCACGCGCGTGACACCGGTTATGACACGCTCTTGATTGACACGGCCGGCCGTCTGCACATTGACGATCAGTTGATGGAAGAGCTGGTCAAGATCAAAAGCGAAACGCATCCAGTGGAAATCCTTTTCGTCGCGGATGCCATGACGGGTCAGGACGCCGTTCGGTCCGCAGAAGAGTTTCATGCGCGAGTCGGCATTACGGGCGTTGTCCTGACAAAGATGGACGGCGACGCGCGTGGGGGCGCGGCGTTATCAATCAAACAGGTAACCGGGCAGCCGGTTAAGTTTGTTGGCGTCGGCGAAAAATATGATGCGCTTGAGCCGTTCTATCCCGATCGTGTCGCGCAACGCATCCTCGGCATGGGCGATGTGCTGTCGCTGATCGAGCAGGTTCAGGACAAAGTCGATCAGGACGAAGCCGAAGCGCAGCTCAAGAAGCTGCAAAAGAATCAGTTTACGCTCGACGATTTTCGTGGGCAGCTCAGGCAGGTAAAGAAACTCGGATCGTTTTCGAAGATTCTGAAGCTGCTGCCGGATCAACTTCTCGGTGGCGTCGGCATGCCGGATCTGACTGACGAGCAGTCAGAACTGATGGAGAAGGAATTGAAGCGCACCGAGGCGATCATTGATTCCATGACGCGCGAAGAGCGCGTGAATCACATGATCCTGAATGCGAACCGCAGACGCCGGATCGCGCGCGGATCGGGCACGACGGTGCAGCAGGTGAACGCGCTGATCAAACAGTACACCGAAATGCGCCGGATGATGCAGCAGCTTTCAAGTTCCGGCATGTTCGGCGGTGGCGGTCTCGGCGGCAAGATGATGCGCCGCATGTCCGGAATGCCAAACATGGATTTTGGCGGCGGGGATCCAATGATGGGCGGCTTGCCTGCGGGTTTGCCCGGCTCATCGCGGAAGAAGAAAAAAAAGAAGAAGCGACGACGGTAAAGTCTTCTGCCTCTCCTTTTGGGAGAGGGAACAAGAAGCACTTGAAGGAGAGACATTTTGTTAGCAATCAGATTAATGCGAATGGGCGCGAAGAAGCGTCCGGCGTATCGCATCGTAGTTAAAGAGAAGCAATCTAAACGCGATGGTGCTTACCTCGAGAATCTCGGTACTTACAACCCGACGCGCGAACCGGCTGAGATCAATCTCAAGAGCGATCGCGTGCAGTACTGGATCAGCAAAGGCGCGCAGCCGACTGATACCGTGCGGCGATTGATCAAGCAGGCGGCGAAGAATCAAGCAGCGGGTTCCGCGGAAGCGGAAGCAGCGTAGGTTTTGGAGTGCGGTAACTTGTTACCGCTTTCAAAGCGCTGACTAGTCAGCGCACTCCAAAAGAAAGCAACGCATGCGCGAGACGATCGAATTAGTCGTAAAAGCCCTCGTCGACGATGGCGAGGCTGTTGATGTGCGTGAGATTGATCGCGAGGGAACCACGCGCATCGAAGTAAGGGTCGCGCAGCCGGACATGGGGAAAGTGATCGGCAAGCAAGGTCGGACCGTCCGCGCGCTGCGGTCACTTGTCTATGCAGCGGGTGTTAAGCAACATCGGCGGTACGTCCTCGACGTGGTTGAGTAAGTGGCACAGACTTCAGTCTGTGAGTGATGATGAAAGAGAATCACAGACTAAAGTCTGTGCCACCTGATTCAAACGATCTGATCGTTGTCGCGCACGTCGTGAAAACGCGCGGCCTGCGTGGTGAAGTTGTCGCGGATTTGCTAACCGATTTTCCGGATCGTTTTGAGAAACTGAAATCGCTCATCGGAATTTCGAGCAGCGACGACAAACGTTCTTTGCAAATTGAAGAGCAATGGTTTCATGGGAACCGGCTCGTGGTGAAGTTCGCAGGCTTCGATTCGATCGACCAGGCGAAAGAACTGGTCAATTACGACTTGGCCGTGCCGGCGGGTGATCGCGTAGAACTTCCAAACGATACGTTTTATGAGTGGGAGCTGGTTGGTAGTCGCGTCAGGACCATTGACGGAAAAGAGATTGGCAACGTCAAAGAGATTATGAGAACCGGTGGCGTTGAGGTGCTCGTGGTTGTCGATGAAACCGGTCGAGACCGTTTGGTGCCGATTGCGGCCGACATCGTCGTCGAGATCGACAAGGATCGAAAATTGATTCGGATTGATCCTCCGGAAGGACTTCTGGAATTATGATTTTGGATTTTTGATTTGCGATTTGTGATTGCTGTTCGGTTGGTTTCACCAGCTAATAAGCAGCCGATCTCAAATCAAAAATCAGATCTAAAATCAAAAATGCTTCGCGTCGACATCATTTCGATCTTTCCCGACTATTTTCGCGAAGTATTTGATTACGGAATTATCCGCCGCGCGCGAGCAGCGAATTTGGTTGAAATAAAGGCACACGACCTGCGGTCGTGGACCTTGGATAGGCATAAAGTCGTTGACGACCGGCCGTTTGGCGGCGGCGACGGCATGGTGCTAAAGCCGGAACCGATCTTTGCAGCAGTTGAATCACTGACCGGCGCGCGCCGCGGTGTGGCTATGCCGAGCAGCAAACGCGTCGTGTTGCTTTCGCCGCAAGGAAAGCAATTCACGCAACCACTGGCGAGTGAGTTCGCGAAATGCGAGCAGCTTGTTTTGATTTGCGGCCGCTACGAAGGCGTTGACGAACGAGTGGCGGACGCACTGGTCACCGATGAGGTCTCGATCGGCGATTATGTTTTGTCCGGGGGCGAACCGGCGGCGCTGGTGGCCATTGATGCAGTCGTTCGATTGATACCCGGCGCGTTGGGTAGCGAAACATCGGCGACAACGGAATCGTTCTCAGATGGCTTGCTTGATTATCCGCATTACACGCGGCCGCCGGAATTTGAAGATATGAAAGTGCCCGAAGTCTTGCTGACCGGCCATCACGCAGAAATCGCGAAGTGGCGACGCGAAGCCGCGGAAGAGAAGACGAAGAGGAATAGGCCGGATCTTTTAAAGTGATTTTTGATTTTTGAATTTCGATTTTTGATTCCTGCAGGCGTGAACGTAAACAATCGCAAATCTAAAATCAAAAACCTAAAATTGGAGTTTAGTCATGAATCGTTTAGACACCGTCGAGAAGACGCAATTACGAAATAACATCCCTGATTTTCAGCCGGGTGATACTGTGCGTGTGCACGTGCGCATCAAGGAATCCGAAACGAAAGAACGTTTACAGGCCTTCGAGGGCGTCTGCATTGCGCGCAAGCACGGCGGCGCGCGGGAAACGATCACCGTCCGCAAGACGAGTTTTGGTGTAGGCGTCGAAAGAATCTTTCCGCTGCACGCGACGATCATCGATCACATCGACGTGGTGAAGAAGGGGCACGTGCGTCGCGCCAAGCTTTATTATCTGCGTAACCTGCGAGGCAAGGCAGCGCGCATTCGCGAGCGTGATACGCGCCAGAACGCCGACCTTGCCGGGGCCGCTGCTGTGGGCGGCGGTGGTGACGCCGCCGAAGGCAAGGAATAGCCGTAACCGGCTCCTCGTCCTAAAGATCAACCGCCCGCTACCGCAGGCGAGTCTGACATCGTGCACATTGCTATTGACGCGCATTCGGTCGGAGCGCAACTCGCCGGAAACGAAACCTACGCCGTCAATCTGATCGGGGCCCTCGCCGAAATCGATCAGTCCAATCGGTACACTCTCTACGTCACAAAACAATCGGCCGTCGATCGGTTTACCAACCGCTGGCCGAATTTTCAGGTCAAGCGAACGCTGCCACACACGCCACTCGTACGCATTCCGCTGACGCTGTCAATCGAGTTGCGGAAAAATCGTGTTGACGTTCTGCACGTGCAATACACCGCGCCGCCGCGTACGCCGTGCGCGCTCGTTGCCACGATTCATGACCTCTCCTTCGAACATCTGCCGAAGACTTTCAAGCGTCGTAGTCGCGCGCAACTTCGTCTCACGGTGCGTCGGACCGCGCAGAAAGCCGCACAGATTTTGACTCTTTCCGCCTTCTCACGTGGCGACATCATCGAAACGTACGCGGTGGATCCGGAACGCGTCTTCGTCACGCCACCCGCAGCGCCGGCAAACTTCGCGCCCGTTACGAATGAAACAGAACTGCGACGGGTTCGAACCAATTATGGAATCCAACGCGAATACATTCTCGCGCTCGGCTCGATTCAACCGCGCAAGAATCTCGTGCGTTTGATCAATGCATACAGTAGTTTGAGCCGCGCTCGTGGGAAGACCCAACTGCCGCAACTTGTATTGGCCGGAAAACGCGGCTGGTTGGAAACCGCTACCATTCGCGCCGCCCAGCAGAGCGAAGCACGCAATGACATTCTTTTCATCGGGTATGTCCCCGATTCAGATTTGCCGGCGCTGTACAGCGG
>JBKPPE010000017.1:0-5227 GCA_046733375.1 Acidobacteriota bacterium
CACACAGTTAGCCACTCCATGCTCTCGGCTCTGCCCGCCTCAGTTCAACGTCAGGAAATCCAGCAAAGTAAGACCGATCTAGAAGAAATTCTCGGTTATCCCGTGCGCAGCTTTGCGTATCCGTTTGGAACTTTGTCAGACTACACGAGCGAGACTGTGGGCATCGTGAAGCAACTGGATTTTGATTGCGCCTGCTCGAATTTTAAGGACGTTGTGCAAGCTGGCGACGACCTCTTTCAGTTGCCGCGGATCTTAGTTAGAGATTGGAAAGCGGAGGAGTTTGCGAATCTCGTCGCGAGTTGGTTTCGCGGCGATCTATAGGTCTTAGAAGATCTGTACGACCCATTATGTGCGGAATTGTTGGCATCGTCGGACAACAGGAGCCTTCGTGGTTGTCAGACATGAACGCGCTCGAGCGGCATCGAGGTCCTGACGATGCAGGAGAATATCGCGATCCGTTAGCTGGAGTCGCGCTAGGCATGCGCCGGCTCAGCATTCTCGATCTCTCGGCTGGTCATCAACCGATGAGCAACGCCGACGGCTCGATATGGATCGTCTACAACGGCGAGGTTTACAACTCTCCGGAGCTGCGCGGGGAACTCGAAAACAAAGGTCGACGATTTCGTACCAACAACTCTGATACGGAAGTATTGCTACATCTGTACGAAGAGCGCGGCGAAGACATGTTGCAGCCGCTGAATGGTATGTTTGCGTTTGTAATCTACGATCGCAACAAACAACTCTTGTTTGCGGCGCGCGACCGTTTCGGCATCAAGCCACTCTACTTTTTCGAGAGCCCCACGCTGTTTGCCCTGGCGTCGGAATTGAAGAGTTTTCTCGCCCTGCCGGATTTCAAACGCGATATCGATTTGAGCAGTCTCTACCACTACATGAGCCTGCTTCATATTCCTGGTGAGAATTCAATCTTTCGCCATGCACAACGATTACTGCCTGCTCACTACTTCAAATACCACATACCATCGCGCAAGCTGAGTACGACCAAGTACTGGGACATATCGTTCGACGAAGTCAACGGTCGCTCTGATGCTGAGTGGCGGGAGATTATTCGTACCGAGTTGAGCAAGGCGGTGCAACGCTGGACGCTCAGCGACGTGCCGATTGGTTGTTCGTTGTCGGGCGGTATCGACTCTTCGACAATCGTCGGCTTGATCGGTGAGTCAGGGCACAAACAAATAAAGACTTACGCCCTGGGCTTCGCCGGCTCAGGGGAAGAGGAATGGAACGAACTGCCACTGGCACGACTCGTCGCGGAAAAGTGGGGAACAGAACATCACGAAGTAGTTCTCGAACCCGAGACATTGCTCGACGATCTCGTTCAGATGGTCTGGCATCTCGATGAACCTTATGGTGGCGGTCTACCGTCATGGTACGTGTTCCGCTTCATGAGCGAGACGGTTAAGGTCGGCATGACGGGGACCGGCGGCGACGAGGCCTTTGGCAACTACGGAAAGTATCGAGTGATGGAAAACAGTTCCTTCGCGCGCGCGGCCATGTCACGTCGCGGCGCTTATGAAAGCTTTGCGCGCAACTTCGCCTGGGCCTGGCGGCCGTGTTCACAACTTGCCGAAGCCATGCCCGAGACATGGCTCGGTTCATATCGAAAACGAAGAATCGCGGGCCTGTTCGACTTCCGCAGCGGGCCAGTCGGACGCTACTTCTTCAATCCGTGGTACTACTTTTCAGACGGCGCCAAACGCTCAGCAGTGTTTCAGATGGATCTCGACCAGGTGATGGAAACGGGCAGCATGTTGCAAAGTCTGTACGACCAGGCGAACGTTGATGACCTGCGAAACTCACTGACGTACATCGATTTCAAAACACAGTTAACGGACGAATTTCTCTCGATGACAGACAGGCTCTCAATGGCTCATTCGCTCGAAGCGCGGGTTCCCTTTCTGGATCATGAATTTGTCCAGATGGTGTTCAGTATTCCCTCGTCGCAGCGCACCAAGCCCAACGATCTAAAGTATCTCTTGAAAGCCTC
This sequence comes from Acidobacteriota bacterium, assembly GCA_046733375.1. GTDB lineage: Bacteria > Acidobacteriota > Blastocatellia > Pyrinomonadales > Pyrinomonadaceae > UBA11740. The sequence goes on from JBKPPE010000017.1 coordinate 2,006, forward strand.
AGTTGCTGATTTGTTGCCCGCTGAGATACTCAGCGCGCGTAAGCGTGGCTTTGTGATCCCGATCAAACTCTGGCTGCGCACATCGTTGAAAAAACTCGCTGAGCAGCTGCTGTCGCCAGAACGATTGAAAACGCAAGGACTTTTCGAACCAGGCTTTTACTGGCGCTACGTAAAACCGCACATCGAGGGGAAGGAAGACTTCACCTGGCAGGTTTGGGCAGCGCTGATGTTTCAACTCTGGCACTTCGTCTTTATCGAACAGAACGCGCGAAGCGCGCCCACCTACACCTGGCGAGATATCATCAACTAACGAAAATGCAGGAATGTTTTGTCGAAAATCTTCGGGCTCCTTCGTCAGGAAACACTCTTGTCCTGGGAGATACGGTCGGAGCAGATGGCGAGATCAAGGAGGGACGATTGGTTGATGTATCCTCAAACGTAAGCTATGAGATCGTCAACCATATTCCACGTTTTGTGCCGAATAGCTCGTACACTTCGAGCTTTGGCGACCAATGGAATCGCTACCGACGAACGCAATTGGATCGTTTTAACGGCACGACGCTGAGTCACGACCGCTTTTACAGTGGCACCGGCTGGACCCGGGAAGAACTGCGGGGACAACGCATTCTCGAAGCGGGTTGTGGTGCCGGACGTTTTACCGAAGTCATGCTCGAAGCCGGCGCGGAGGTTTATTCGATCGATTACAGCACGGCGGTTGACGCATGTTGGGCTAACAATGGCCCAAATCCTTCGCTCTGTTTGGTCCAGGGCGATCTTTACAACTTGCCGTTTCAGCGCCGGTTTTTCGATAAGGTGTTTTGCTATGGAGTGCTTCAACATACACCCGACGTGAAGGGCGCGTTCATGAGCCTCGTGCCTTATCTGAAGCCTGGCGGAAAGATTGCGATTGACGTTTATCGCAAGATGCCGTGGACTTCGCGTTGGACGTCGAAGTATTGGTACAGGCCGTTGACCAAAAGATTACCTCTCTCGTTCATGCATCAACTGTTGTCCTGGTACATTCCGTGGTGGATCCCGATTGATAACTTTTTTCAGCACATTCCGGTTGCGCGCCAGATTGTGCCCGCGGTTGTTCCCTGTTGGAACTACTCAGGGCAACTGCCCGTATCGCGCGAACAGATAAAGATCTGGGCTATCCTCGACACGTTTGACGCGTTGACGCCGGCCTACGACTCACCGCAGTCCGCGGAGACAGTGCAGTCCTGGTTTGAGGAAGCCCGACTCTCCGCCATCGAGGTGCACGCAGGCGGTAACGGCATCGTCGCCAATGCATCTTTACCCACAGATCACATAGATTGAGTAACCTAAGCGTACTTCATATTAATGAAAGCGATCGGCTTGGAGGCGCGGGCCGCTCAGCCTATCGAATTCACGACAGCTTAAAGCGGCTGGGGCTGCGCTCGCGTATGCTGGTCCATCGCAAGTCGACGAATGACGATGACGTGCAATTGATCTCGTCAGCAAACGCTCGCTTTTTAGATCTCGCTAGTTATCACACGTTCGAACGATTGAGCTTGCAGTATCTCTTCTATCCTTCTTCGTTTCTGCTGTTGAATCACCCCTGGTTCCGAGAAGCCGACGTAGTGCAGATTTTCAACACGCACGAAAACTATTTTGCCCATACAGCGCTGCCGCTCATTAGTCGCCGGCACCCAACAGTTTGGCGTCTTTCTGACATGTGGTCGCTCACCGGTCATTGCACTCATTCACTCGGTTGTGAACGTTGGTTGACCGGATGTGGATCGTGCCCGCTGCTCTCCGATTACCCGGCTTTGCGATGGGACACAACCGCGATGCTCTGGAAGATCAAAAAATGGGTTTATGCGCGCTCGCTTGTTAATATCGTCGCGCCTTCGAAATGGATCGAAGGAATCGCAAAGCGCAGTCCTCTGCTGGGAAACTTTCCAGTGCACCACATTCCGAACGGCGTCGATACGACAGTCTTTGCGCCAAAGGATCAACGAGAGGCCCGGCGAACGCTCGAGATAGACAAAACGAAAAAAGTAGTGCTTTTTAGTTCGCATCAGATCCTGGATGGTAAGAAAGGCGGCGAGTTGCTGATCGAAGCATTGAGACAGTTGGCGATCACAATGGATCGCGAAAATGTTTTGCTGTTCGTTGTTGGCCGCGGCGCTCAAGAATGGAAAGTTGACGTCCCTTTTGACGTAAAGCGCATGGACCACGTTTTTGACGACAACACGATGGCCGCTGTCTACTCGGCCGCGGACATTTTTGTATTACCAACGCTCGCAGATACTTTTCCCAACGCAGTTTTGGAAAGCATGTCTTGTGGCACAGTGCCAATCACGTTCGATGTCGGTGGTTGTCCCGAACTGGTGAGGCAAATGGAGACCGGTTACCTGGCCAAATACAAAGACGCGGAAGATCTGACAAATGGCATGAAGCTCTTGCTCGAAGACGATGTTTTGAGGGCTCGTCTGCGACAGCGCTGCCTTGAAGTTGTCGAGCAGGAATATCCGCGAGAGTTGGAAGCGAAACGGTTCAAAGCGCTGTACGAAGACATTTTCCGCGAGCGAGCAGTCGCCTGAAATTGTAAATAACTAAAGTATGCATTATCACCTCGTTGGGATTTGTGGAACCGCAATGGCCTCGTTGGCTGGAATGCTCCAGGCTCGTGGCCATAAAGTCACCGGCTCCGACCAAAATGTTTATCCACCAATGTCAACAATGTTGGAAGCTCTCGGTATCGATGTCCGTAAGGGTTTTGCAGCTTCGAACCTCTCGCCGACGCCTGATTGTGTAATCATCGGAAATGCCATTCCTCGAGGTAATCCGGAAGTAGAAGAGGCTCTGAATAGAAAACTGCTCTACCGATCACAAGCTGAGGTCGTGAAAGAGGAGTTTCTTCGAGGACGGCACTGTATTGCGGTTGCCGGCACGCACGGAAAGACAACCACTACCAGCATCGCTTCATGGGTGATCGATCAGGGAGGCTTGAATCCGAGTTTTCTTATTGGCGGCGTCGCCCAGAATTTCGGGACCAGCTTCCGCGTGACGGACAGCGATTATTTCATCATCGAAGCTGATGAATACGACACCGCTTATTTCGACAAAGGTCCGAAATTCATGCACTACCTTCCCGAAGTCGCGATCGTCAATAACATCGAATTCGATCATGCTGATATTTATCGCGACCTCGCCGCCGTCAAACTAGCATTTCGCCGGTTCATGAATCTCGTT
>JBKPPE010000018.1:0-12589 GCA_046733375.1 Acidobacteriota bacterium
GTCTTTAAGAAGCTGGTCTTAGGTCTTAGGTCTTAGGTCTTAGGTCTTTGGTCTTTGGTCTTTGGTCTTTGGCCTTTGACTCTGCCTTCTGCCTTCTGCCTTCTGCCTTCTGCCTTCTGCTTTCTGCCCTCTGATTACTACTCCTCTTCCTCGTCGTCCTCTTCAATCGGGGGCAGATTTTTCAATTCCTCCGCCGCGTCGCGCTGATTCTCCACCGCATAATCCTTGCGGATCTTGCCGTCTTTGAATACCACCACCCGCTGCGCGTATTGCGCGATGTCGGCTTCATGCGTGACGAGCACCAGCGTGATGTCGCGTTCGCGGTTCAACCGCTGAAAGATTTCCATTACTTCCACGGATGTACGTGAGTCGAGATTTCCCGTCGGCTCGTCCGCGAGAATCAACGCCGGATGGTTTACCAATGCGCGAGCCACCGCGACGCGTTGCTGCTGGCCGCCCGACAACTGGTTCGGATGATTTTGTTCGCGGCCAGCGAGTCCGACCGCTGCCAAACTCTCCATTGCGCGCGTGTGGCGTTCGGCGCTGCTAACGCCGGCATACAACATTGGCAGCTCTACATTCTCAAGTGCCGAAGTGCGTGACAGCAGATTGAATCCCTGAAACACGAATCCGATCTTACGCGAGCGAATGTCCGCACGTTCGTCTTTGGACATCTGCGAGACATCCTGACCGTCGAGGATGTAAGTTCCTTTCGTTGGCCGATCGAGACAGCCCAGGATGTTCATCGTCGTCGATTTGCCGGAACCCGACGCGCCCATGATCGCCACGAACTCTCCTTCACGAATCGTCAAAGACACACCGCGTAGTGCGTGCACCTGCACATCCCCCATCGTGTAGGTCTTGTGAATGTGCTCGAGCTCAATCACTGGCCGCACGTCGGGGATTTTCATCGCGCCGATCGCGGCTGGAGTCGCTCTGGTGATTTCTTGAACTGCTTGCATGGTCATTAATTCTTCAATCTTGGCGTACCTTTGCGCCTTTGCGTCTTTGCGAGAACCTCAACCTCACGCCAAGGCGCAAAGACGCAAAGACACGCAAAAGTTAACGCCCTCGTCCGCTGCCGCCTGCACCGCCACGCGGCGCGCCACCGAAGCCAGGCGCTGACGTTTGATTCGAGTTCGTTCTGCTCGCACTCGTCTGCGTCTGACCGGTGATTACCATTTCGCCTTCGACCAGATTGCCTTCGACGACCTCTGTCGAGATGCCGTCGGTCAAGCCAATCTTGATGCGCCTACGATCCGGTTTTCCGTCTTTGCCGAGCACCCAAACGACTCGCGTCTGGCCTGCCAGCACCGGATCAGTCGGCCGCGCGAATTGCACGTCGCCACGGTTGCCGGACGTCTGCGAAGCGTCACCACCAGCATTTGCCTGGCGACGTCCCTGCCAATTGCTGTTGCTGCCGGACCGTTGACCGCTTGTGTCCTGCGGCGTGAAGCGCAACGCCGCATTCGGCACCTTCAAAACGTTGCTGCGTTCGTCGATCGTGAACGTCAGGTTCGTCGTCATGCCAGGCTTTAGATTCTGTTCCGGATTGTCGACGTCAATGACGACGTTGTAAGTCACGACGTTCTGCACATTCTGCGGGTTCAGGCGCATCTGTTCGATCTTTCCATCGAAGTCTTTGCCGGGAAAAGCATCGACAGTGAACTTCACCGATTTCGCGTTCTCAACCAGGCCGATATCGGCCTGATCGATATTCGCGATCACCTGCATCTTTGTCAGGTCGTTCGCGATCGTGAACAGCGTCGGCGCGGACAGACTTGCAGCCACGGTCTGACCGATGTTGACGTCGCGCGAAACGACGACACCGTCAATCGGCGAAGCGATCGTTGTGTGCGCGAGGTTTACCTGGGCCAACTGCAAAGCGGCGGCTGCCTGCTGCACTTGCGCTTCAGCGGCAGCGACCTGCGCCTGTGATTGGCCGACCTGTGCCTGCGACTGCTGTACCTGTGCTTGTGATTGTGCGATGCCGGCACTGGCCGATGACTGTTGGCTCAATTGTGCCTGATTGAGCTGTGCGACGCCCTGGTCGTATTTGGCTTTGGCGGTTTGATACGCGGTTTGCGCGACATCGACGTCACGCTGCGCAATCACGCCGCTCTTCTGTAATGATTGCTGCTGTCGCAAATAACTGAGCGCGTCATCCTGCTGGGCCTTGAGCACCGCGAGATTCGCCTGCGCCGCGGCTACGCCGGCCTGATTGTTTTGTGCGGTGGATTGCGCCGCTTGCGCCCGCGCACGTGCATCACTGACTCCGGCTTTTGAATTCGAAACTGAGGCCCGCGCCTGCTGCAGCGCTGCTTGGGCCTGCTGAAGATTCGCGCGCGCCTGATCGACCTGCGCCTTAGAGACCGACGGATCGAGCTGCGCGACCACCTGGCCTTTCTTAACGACCGAGTTGTAGTCGGCATACAGAGCCGAAATCGTGCCTGACGCCTGGCTGCCGACTTGTACCGTTGTCACTGCTTGCAACGTTCCCGTCGCGGTGACTGTGTTGCGCAGACTGCCGCGTTCAACCTTCGCGGTCAGATACTGCGCGGCACCGGGGTTGCCACCCCAAAAATAATAAGCAGCCGCCGAGAGCAGCACGATTCCGCCTAGCCCGAGCGCTAAGTATTTCTTGTTGCTGACCAGTTTTGCTGATGCAGTTCTTACCCAGCCGAGGATATCCGAGGGGTTGAAACCGCCAGTCACCGGTTGTGGTCTAACAAATTCAGTCGCCATGATTTCTTCCTGTGATTCCGTTCAAAAAATGGCCACAAATCGGGCAAACGTGGCACTAGTCAGTTAGACACCGCTAGATAGAATGTCGTTACAAAGCCGCTGACGTCAGTACCACCCGCGTTAGCGGGTGGGTTAAGGGTGTAACTCTTCGGTAGCTCATCAACCCATCCGCTCACGCGAATGGTACTGACCTCATTACCCGGCGTAACGCAGGTCCGGCATCCGGTGTCTGGCCTGTCGAGAGGCTATGGGCCTCACATTTGAGAACAAGGAGTTAAGGGAATGAAACTTAGCAAAGTAAAAGTGTTGGCAATAGCCTCTCTCTCTGCTGTTGTCTTAGCTGCTTCAATCGCCGTTGCGCAGTCGGTGAAAACCGACACGCAGGGCGACAAAGGCGGTCGCCGTGGTTGGCATGGCGAAGGCATGAAGCATGGTGGTCACCGCGGAGGCGACGCTCTCTTCAATCGTCTGAATCTTACGGACGATCAGAAAGCGAAGCTGAAGCAAATTCGCGAGAGCTTCGCGACGACGAACAAGCCGCTGATGGAACAACTGCGCGCAAAGCGACAAGAGTTGCGCCAGGCGAGTGAAGGCGGTACGTTCAACGAAGCGCTGGCTACTCAGAAACTGACGGAAGCAGCAGGCCTCGAGGCCAAACTGATGGGCGCAAGATTTCAGCTTCATCAGGAGATGCTGACCGTCTTAACGGCTGAGCAGAAAGCGCAGCTCGATCAAATGAAAGCGCAGTTCAAAGAACGCCGCGGCGGACGCCGTGGCGGATTCGGCGGCCAGCGCGATCAAGAGTAAGCCCCCAACCGAAATGGCGGAAGCAAGTGGCACAGACTTTAGTCTGTGAGATCCGAAATTCACAGACTGAAGTCTGTGCCACTATCCGCCAAACGATTGAGGAGCGGCTTCTGTCAACCAACTACGAACAAGCGTCGGAAGTTGAACTGGCCCGCCTCGCGCGCGAAGAAGATGAGTTTGCGTTCGCCGAAATCGTTCGCCGCTTCAGCCCGCGCGTTTTTCATGTTGCTCACCGTTTCTTTCGCGATCGCAGTCAGGCTGAAGAAGCCGCGCAGGAAACCTTCTTGAAAGCCTTCGCGCAAATCCGGAGTTTCGCCGGTCGCGGCTCGATGGAAGGATGGCTGACGCGCATCGCCACGAACACTTGTCTGAACATGCTCCGCAGTGCCAGCCGCCGGCCAGAGTTAGTGACGTCGGATTTGAGCGATAATGAAACGACGTGGCTCGAACAAGTGTCTAACTCAGTAGGGACGCCGGCGCCGGACGCGGAACAAAGAGTCATCGCCGCGGACCTGGCGGAAAGAGTTTTGAAAATATTATCGCCCGAAGATCGTCTGGCGCTGACAATGATCGACGGCGAAGGAGCGTCAGTGAACGAAGTAGCCGAAGTAACCGGCTGGTCGGAATCGAAAGTTAAAGTGCGGGCGTTTCGCGCGAGGAAGAAGGCCCGCGAGGTATTGGAGAAACTGTTGAAATGAAAGCAAGTCTCTGTGTCTCTGTGTAACCTCAGTGTCTTCGTGGTGAATGTCATCCATCAGGTTGGTCACCCCAGAGGCACAGAGATCGCACAGAGACACGGAGAGAATCGCAGGTGAATCATGAAGGACACGCACATTACGCACATGCTCGATGAGATGCCGCTGGCCCGAATCTCGGAAAGCGAACTTGGATCGATTCGCGCGCATACAGCGAACTGTGCCGATTGCGCACGAGCTTTCGAAGCAGCACAACTTTCACAGTTACTGATCAAGAGCCGGGCTGACGAAGCGGCGGCAAGTGCCCGCAATGCGAATCCCTTTTTTCAAACGCGTGTGCTCGCGGCGTGGCGCGAACAGCAGGAACGCGGGTGGAATCTGGAACGCTTGTGGAAAGTGACGGGCGCGCTGGTCAGTTCGATGGTCGTGACTACGGCGGCGCTCGCGGTGCTGACGTTCATCGTCCCGGCTGAAGAATCGACGCCGGTGCAAACGGCGGTCGCTTCGCGCTCTGCGGAATCCGTGATGTTCGACCAGTCGGAAGAAGAGATGACAAATGAACAGGCGCTGAATGCGATCTATTACGACGAAGAAGAAGCGAGGTAGCTATGGCCGAAAAGATTCGCAGTAAGTGGCAAGTCCGTGGCGCGGTTGTCGCGATTTTCGTATTGGGCTTCGTCGCGGGCATGCTGGCGCTGCACGTCTATGGCCGCTGGGCGCATCGACGATCTCCGGAAAATCGCTTTGACCAGATGGCCACGCGTCTCCAACTGAACGACGATCAGAAAACGAAAGTGCAACAGATTTTTTCCGACACTCGCCAGCAACTGCAGAATATGCGGAAAGAGTCCGAACCTCGCGTCGGCGAAATTCGACAGCAAGCCGATCAGCGTCTTCAGCAAGTCCTCACAACGGACCAGTGGCAAAAGTTTCAGCAGATGAGAAGTGAGATGCGCGCCCGGCGTGGGGCTCGTGATCGTCGTGAGGGCCCTTAGCCCCTTACAACTTGCCACAAAGGCAAAGACACAAAGCGACTTTTGAGAAGAACTTCTTTTGTTCTTTCTTCGTGCCTTTGTGCCTTGGTGGTTAATTTGTCGGCCTTAGAGTGCGGCGGCGCCGGAAACGATTTCGATAATCTCGCGCGTGATCGCCGCCTGACGCACGCGGTTCATGTTCAGCGTCAGCGTCGAGATCAGCTCGCCCGCATTCTTCGAAGCCGCATCCATCGCCGTCATGCGCGCGCCTTGTTCCGACGCGATTGATTCGAGGAGCGCGCGAAAGATTTGCGTGTCGATTAAACGGGGCAGCAATCGCCGAAAGACTTCCGCGGGCGGTTGTTCGTAAATGTAATCCCTCTTTGCGGCCGGCGAAGTTTCACTTTCTGTTTCCGTCGTTTTGGAAATCGGCAAAAGCTGCTCAGTGACGACGCGCTGTGTCAGCACCGATTTGAACTCAGCAAAAATCAGAAAGACTTTGTCGAGCGCTTCATCTTCGGTGAAACGCTTGATGATGTCGTTCGCAACCTCAAGCGCCTCTGCGAATTCGACGCGGCCTTTGCCGGTCATTCCGATGTACTCGGAAACGATGTTGCCCCGCCGCCGGAAGAAGTCGCGACCTTTACGACCCACGGTCATCCATTCGATCTGTTTGCCGGGATTCTCTTTGACGAACGCCTGCGCCGCTTTAATCAGGTTGGCGTTGAATGCGCCACACAAACCCTTGTCGGCGGTGACGAGCACGACGAGGTAACGTTCATCGCCGCGCTTGTCGAGCAGCGGGTGATGAAAATCATCGGTCGTCTGCCCGGCAAGTTCGCTCAGCACTTGATTCATCTTGTCGGCGAACGGACGCGCATTGATTACGCGATCCTGCGCGCGCTTCAGCTTCGCCGCCGAAACCATCTTCATGGCTTTGGTGATCTGCTGCGTGTTCTTGACCGACTTAATGCGCCGGCGAATGTCTAATAAATTTGCCATTCACATTAGGACTGAGGACTAAGTGATGAGGACTGAGACCGCCTCGCAAAACCAATCGCCCGCTTCTCTCAGTCCTCAGTCCTCATCACTCAGTCCTCCATCTTAAGCCGCCACCGCCTGTGCTCGCTCCGTCCACGTTTCTTTGAAATCCTTGAGCGATTGATGCAGCTCGCCTTCAATGTCTTTGTCGAGCGCTTTCTTTTCTCTCAGCGTCTGCAAAACGCCGGGATGCGAATTCTCGATAAAGCGCAGCAACTCGGCTTCGAACGTGCGCACATCTGAAACCGGCACGTCATCCGTATAACCATTGTTCGCGGCCCAAATGACGAGAACCTGTTTCTCGACGTCGATCGGCTGATACTGCGGCTGCTTAAGAATTTCCGTGAGGCGTTCGCCGAGCGCGAGCTGCGCCTGCGTGGCTTTATCGAGGTCCGATCCGAACTGAGCGAATGCCGCCAGCGCGCGATACTGCGCGAGTGAAAGTCGCAAACCGCCGGCGACCTGCCGCATCGCCTTCACCTGCGCCGAGCCACCGACGCGCGAAACGGAGTTGCCGACGTCGATCGCCGGTCGAATACCAGAGTTGAATAGATCCGCTTCCAAAAAGATTTGTCCGTCGGTAATTGAGATTACGTTCGTCGGAATATACGCCGAGATGTCGCCCGCCTGGGTTTCAATCACGGGCAAGCTCGTGAGCGAACCCGCGCCTTTCGCATCCGAAAGTTTCGCGGCGCGCTCAAGTAGACGCGAGTGCAGATAAAACACGTCGCCCGGATAAGCCTCGCGGCCCGGTGGTCGTCGCAGCAGCAGAGAGATTTCACGATAGGCTGCCGCTTGCTTGGAAAGATCGTCGTAGATCGTCAGTGCGTGCTGACCGCGATCGCGGAAGTATTCGCCCATCGCGACACCAGAATAGGGAGCGAGATATTGCATGGCCGCCGGATCGGACGCCGTCGCCTTCAACACGATCGTGTAATCCATCGCGCCAAAGTCCTGCAGCGTTTTTACGACCTGCGCGACCGTCGAAGCCTTCTGGCCAATCGCGACGTAGATACAAATCACGTCTTTGCCGCGCTGATTGATGATCGTGTCAACAGCGATAGCGGTCTTTCCGGTTTGCCGATCGCCAATGATCAGCTCGCGCTGTCCGCGACCAATCGGCACCATCGAATCAATCGCCTTCAGCCCTGTCTGCAAGGCCTCTTTAACCGGTTGCCGCTCGACCACGCCGGGAGCGATACGCTCGACCGGATTGTATTCGTCGGTAAGGATCGGACCGCGCTCGTCGACGGGATTTCCGAGCGCATCAACGACACGTCCCACCAACGCCTGGCCCACCGGCACCTGCATGATGCGGCCCGTACGCTTCACCAGATCGCCTTCTTTGATCTTTTGGAAATCGCCGAACAGCACGACGCCGACTTTGTCTTCTTCGAGGTTCAGCGCCAGGCCGCGCACGTCGTGGGGGAACTCGAGCAGTTCGCTGGCCATCACTTTTTCCAAGCCGTGAACTTCCGCGATGCCGTCACCTACTTTGATCACGGTACCGACTTCCATCACGGTCACGCCGGCTTCAAAGTTCTCGATCTGCTGGCGAATGATTTCGTTGATTTCGTTTGCTTTAATTGGTTCCATAACGATTTTAGATTTGCGATTTTAGATTTGAGATCGCTTTCTTGCTTTGGCGGAGCCAATCAAAATCACAAATCCAAAATCAAAAATGTTTACCCCGCCATTCTTTCCTTCATCTGCTGCAACTGATTGCGCACCGAGCCGTCGTAAACGGTCGAACCGATGCGCGTCACCAGTCCGCCAAGTAGATCGGGATCCTGTTTAAAATCCAGCCGCACCTTTTTCTGCGTCACGGCTATCAGCCGCTGCTCCAGACTTCGCTGGATGTTGTCTGGCACCGGGCGCGCCGAGGTAACAATCGCGGCCACCATTCCGGCGCGTTCATCCAGGATTGCCGCCAATTTTCGATTGATTTCGGGAAGTTCCGTCAGCCGCTGATTTTGTAGCAGCACTTTCAGAAAGTTCGCGGTCGTCGATCGCGGCTTCGCGCGATCGATCAGCTTGTTCAAGACTGCGCGCTTCTGGTCCAAAGCGATCGTCGGATTGCGAAAGACTTCCTGAAGCGCGGCGTTCGATTGCAGCAGTTCTTCCCACTGTTGCAGCTCGTGCTGAACTTCTTTGGCTTCGCCGCGGTCGAGAATCACGTCCGCCAACGCCGAGGCATAGCGGCGCGCGATCATTTGCACACTCATTGTGGCGCGCCTCCCAATTCCTGGACGTTCCGCTGAAGCAAACGCGCGTCGTCTTCGGGTCTCATTTCACGACGAATGATTTCTTCAGCCAATCGGACGGACGTCGCTGCTGCGTAATTTCGCAACTCGTGCCTCGCCGCTTTGCCGGCCCTCTCGATTTCGCGTTTCGCAGATTCGCCGAGTTTCGCGACTTCAACTTCCGTCGATTTCGCGATGCGCTCGCGCTCTTCCGCTACCTCGCGCTGCGAACGTTCCTGAATCGTCGCAACTTCACTGCCTAGCCGCGCCAGACGCTCTTCCACTTCTTTCAATTTCGCGAGAGCCGCATCGCGCTCTTGTTTGGCGCGCGCCAGTTCCTGCTTGATCGTTTCGCGTCTGGTTTTGAACGCTTCGCCCAGTTTCACCTTTCGTGTCAGGACATAAATGAGTCCCCCCGCGAATAGCGCGAGGTTGACGAACTTCCACAATTCCAAGCCGGGATAGTCCCACCAGTGTGGTTCTTCAAGTAGCATCAACATGGCGCTCAGAAACATTCGTTAGCCACTCACTGGTCGATTCAAAACTCGCGAACTGATGTCGCTCGCGATCCGCCGCGATTCATCTTCCAAACTCCCGCGCGCACCTTCGGCTTGTTCGGCGATGACTTGCTTTTCCTTCGCGATCGATGCCGAAAGCTGCGCTCGCATCTCGTTCAGCTGCTGCTGACGCTCTTGCATTGCCACCGTCCGCTCCTGCTCGGATAGCGCGTAAGCATCGGCGCGCGCTTGCCGCAGTTGCTTCTCGTAATTGGCCAGCTTCTGACTGACGTCAGTCATAATCTCTTGGGCTTCCGACATCCGGCCGCGCGTCCGTTTCTCGCGCGCTTCCAGGATTCGATTGATTGGTTTGTAGAGCGTGGCGTTCAGCACGAACACCATCACCAGGATGACGATGACATGCAGGATCAACGTGCCGTCAGGCACAAGTTGAATTGAGTTTTCGGCAAAACCGAGCGGAAACGTCATTCTGGTAATTTTGGAAGCTGGGGATGGTTTGTCAGATTGCGCGTCCGGCTTCGCGACGGCGCGGCATCTCACGGCGACTGAGTTAAAGTCACCCAGCTATGGCGACCCAACCGCTACTGCGTTAAAGAGTTGAGGCTAACATGCGATTTTCCGACGCGTCAAGCGAGCCGTAACGCTTGCTTGACATCGTTTCGATGCGCCGTTACGCTTGGTGTTTTCGTTATCGAAGGGATTCGTCACTATGCCGAAGCGAACGTTTCAACCGAACAATCGACGCCGCGCCAAGACGCATGGATTTCGTGCGCGCATGGCCACCAAAAATGGCCGGCTGGTGCTCAAACGGCGCCGCGCGAAGGGCCGCAAGCGCCTAACGCCCTCGCATTATTAAGAATTTGTCAGCAGCTACCGATGACGCGCGGGCGAAACCGAAGCTTGCGCTGCCGAAACAGCGCCGGTTGCGCGCGCGAGCAGAATTTCAAAAAGTATATGCCGAAGGGCAACGCTACGACGGCCGCTTGATGGCCGCTTTTTTACGTGCAAATGACGGTCAGGAGCATCGACTTGGCGTCACTGCTTCAACCAAAGCGATAGGGAAATCAGTCGATCGCGTGCGTGCGAAAAGATTGTTGCGCGAATTGTTTCGCCTGAGCAGAAACGAGTTATCTCCCCTGCGGCATCGCTACGATTGGGTCATCAACGCGAAGCGGCCACTTTTGAATTCGACTGAAGAACTTCGATTTCGCGAATTTCGTAGGATTGTTGAGCAGGTGGCGCGGAGTGAGCGGTATTAGAGTTCCGACTTCAGTCGGGTTTTCCGGCGAATGCCCGACTAAAGTCGGGTACTCTGACTATGCGGTTTGTTTTAATATCGCTTTTGAAGTTCTACAAAGCAGTTATCTCGCCGTGGTTGCCGCCATCCTGCCGTTTCACTCCGACCTGTTCAGAATATGCGCGCGAAGCGATCGAGCGTCATGGGGCATTCAAGGGATCCGGCATGGCAATTTGGCGTTTGCTGCGATGTCAGCCCTTTTGCGCGGGTGGTTACGATCCGGTGAAATAGTTATGGAGTGCGGTGACTTGTCACCGCTTTGGATTTGATAGCGGCAACAAGTTGCCGCACTCCAAAAGTTTTCGAATGAAACAACAAAACCGATTCATTCTTGCGTTAGTCGCCTCAGCCGCGGTGCTGATCATTTGGAACTACCTGTCCCCGCCCGTGAAGCCGCCGCAGCCGAACGCCAACGCGAATCAGCAAGTCGCGCAAGCCTCACCGCAAGCGAGCGCGCAAAGTTCTCCGCAAGCAACCGCGCAGCCGAGCGCGACCGCGACACCCGCATCTGCCCAGGCAAATGCTTCGCCCGTGCCCACACCCGACACCGTTCCTGAGCGCAAAATTAAGGTCGTGACGCCGCTGTACGAAGCGACGTTTGACACGCGCGGAGCAGTCGCAACGAGTTGGATCATTACAAGAAACAAGAATACAGGCCGTGAGATCCACGCCTCTGGTTCCACGAAAAATAATCCGAAGCGGTTGGAATTGATTCCTGCTGCGCCGGCCGGAGTATCGCCCGATCAAATCTTTCGCACATTTCAAATCGTCACCGGTGATGCAACCGTCGACGCCGCACTGTCAAACAAGAATTTCAAAGTTGTCGGCGGCAAGGCGGATTCGGGCGACGAAACGATCGATGTCGCGAGCGGTTCTCAACAATTGGACTTCGTCGTTCACGATGATGCTACCGGTCTGGACGCGACGAAACGCATTGTCTTCTTCGCTGACCGTTACATCACGAACATCAACTTAACGCTCACGCGCGGCGGCCAGCCAGTGCCGCAAGCGCAGCTCGTTATCGGTCCTAACATCGGCGACCAGGGGATTGATCACTACAGCTTTTATCTCTACGCGCCTGAGGGCATCAGCGTCGTTAACAATGAAGTCCGCCGCGTGCCGGCGACGGAAGTACATGCCGACCGTCGCAGCAGTGGACTGTTCGGTTGGATTTTCGAAGGGCTCGGTCTGAAGTCCGTGCAAACAAAGCCCGTCGATCGCGATCCGATTGACGGCCCGGTGCAGTGGGCCGGTGTTGGCGATACTTATTTTGCGATGATTGCGGTGCCGGCGAAACCAATCGCGGGGCTCGAGTACCGCACAGTTCCGTACGAACACAAAACAAATGGGAAGCCTGAGCAGCGCTTTTTGATTACTGGCCTTGTGCCGGTGCCGTCCGACGGGACGCAGACTGAACTCTACGTCGGACCGAAAGATCACAAGCTTCTCGCTGACGCCAGCGCCGAAACAAAACAAACCGGTGGGCCCCAAGTCGATCTCGGCGAAGCAATCAATTATGGCTTCCTCGCGTGGATGCGTCGCGGCTTGGCGGTGCCGATTCTCTGGTCAATCAACGCGCTGCAGCGCCTGACAAGTAGCTATGGCATCGCGATCATTCTCTTCACGATCCTGATCTATTCGCTGTTTTTCCCGCTCAAGTGGCAGTCTTCGCGCAAGATGAAGAAGGCGCAGAAGTACGCGCCGCGCATGAAAGAGCTGCAGGAAAAATTGAAGGGAATGAAGCAGAGCGATCCGCGCATGAAAGAGTTGCAGATGGAGCAACTGCGTTTGATGAAGGAAGCGAATCCGCTCGGCGGCTGTCTGCCTTTACTGATTCAGATGCCTTTTCTTTTTGCGCTTTACACGGCGCTTACAATCTCGATCGATTTTCGCCAGGCATCGTTTCTTTGGATTCCCGATCTGTCGGCGCCTGAACCTTACTTACTCGGTTTTCTGCGCCTGCTTCCGATTTTGTTCTGCGGCTCGATGATCTTTCTACAATTGCTGACACCCGCGCCCTCGGCAGATCCACTGCAGCGCAAGATGATGGCCGTCGGCATGCCGCTCTTCATGCTTTACATTTTGTGGAGCGCGCCCTCGGGCCTGCTGCTTTACTGGCTGGTAGGAAATATCGTCGGCTTCTCGCAGCAGTTGATCATCAATCGCCTCACCAAGACCGATGAAGAACCACCGCCGCCTGACGCCAAGGGTGCGAAGAAGAAACCACCTAAGAAATTGAACCCCGCCGAGGCGTGACCTGGTTCCAAGC
>JBKPPE010000019.1:0-9556 GCA_046733375.1 Acidobacteriota bacterium
TCGTTGTGTTGGATCGGCGAATAACGCGAAGGTCCCTGAATCATTCCGGCGAGCGTCGCCGCTTCGTCCAGAGTCAGGTCTTTCAATTCCTTGCCGAAGTAAATCCGCGCCGCCTGATCGACGCCGCGTACCGCCACGACATTGCGCTGTCCCAGATAAACTTCGTTGCAATACAGCGCGAAGATGTCCTGCTTCGAAAGCCGTCTCTCCAAACTGAAGGCCAGCATGGCCTCGGCGTACTTGCGACGAAACGTGCGTTCCGGCGTCAGATAAGTGTTCTTAACGAGTTGCTGCGTGATGCTTGAGCCACCCTGGCCGATACGCTCATCGCCGGCGTTTCGAATTAGCGCGCGTGCGACACCGAAAATGTCCAAACCGGGATGTTGAAAGAATCGTCGATCTTCGATCGACACAATCGCATGTACGAGGACCGGCGGAATGTCTTTGAAAGTCAGTTGTCGGCGCGCTGCACCTCTGGTTTCATTGTCGTTTGTCAGCGATTCAGGAGCGAGCGTGATCGATTCACAATCAACGTCGTCACGGGTCAGGTTCGCGATTCTTCCGGCTGAATCGAAATCGACATGCACCACCGAAGGAGAGTTATTTCCGCCGCTCGGCCGAATCTCAATCGAGTTCTCGCTCACCGTAAAGCTGCCGTTCCAGACTTCACTGACTTCGTCGCTCTCAACGTAACCAGTGCGGCGTAGTGAACTCGCCAATCCGTCGCGAGTCAATTTTTGGCCGACTCGCAGCGTTCGCGGCGCTGCATAAATTCCGGCGCGAGTCGTGAGATACCCATGCGCCAAACGTTCGTCAACCAGTTTTGCGTAAGCTCGGTAGGAACGAATCAGAAAGATTGTGGTGACGGCGATGGCGACAAGAAGCACGAGCGCGCTGATGCGCAAGGTCTGCGAAAACAGACGAGTTCTGCGCCGACGAGCCGCATTCTCATGTTGCCGTCGCCGCAGTTCGGCAGTGTCAAATGAAGTTTTTTGGCGTTGCTGCTGTCGAAGCGAACCTGTCGTCAACAGACGCAACGCCGCTGGGGCTAACGTCGAGCGATCCATCACCTTAATCCGTTGTTCTTAGAAAACGTCGAATAGCGATAACTTTCTTACGAACGAACACCAATTCTGATTTGGGGGTTAGATGCCGTGCGGCTGCGGCGATTTAGCAGAGCAGAATGACCGCACCGGCCTAAACAAGGGAAGGCTCGGGTCGTAACACACGTTCAGGGGTCAGGAGGGATTTGATTCTGTCCATTGATTCCATAGCTGCCTCGTATCCCGCTTGCAGCAGCTCGTCGGCGCGCCGCGTTTGGTCCCAACGGATATGTCCGACTTTTGGCGTGATGAGGACATCAGCGTCGGTACGGTCCTGATTGGCAACGATACGCTCGACCGCGACAAATGTATGCGTCAGCACGCCCATCGCCGTCTTCGGATCCTCGAAAAATCGCGCGCCGGCAAAGTTCACGTCACTGGCAATCACAATATCTACGCCGAGATCGCGTGCGTACCTGATTGGCAGGCTGGCAACCAAACCACCGTCGACCAGCCACCGACCTTGCGAGTCGCGTACCGGAGTGTACACGGCCGGGATGCAGGTGCTGGCGCGAATCGCAAAGGGCAGGTCGCCCTGGTCGCGAAAGACCACCGCGGTGCCTTTGTGCAAATCCATCGCCAGGGCGGCGAATCGAATCTTTAGATCCTCAAAGCGCGTGACCGGCAGATGCTCGCGCAGAAAATTTTCCATCCGCGCATTCGTTTGCAGCCCCAGTCGTGAAAACGACAACCGCGCCGTGTGCCGCCACCTGAACGCACGCGCCATCGCTTGGAGCTCGCTGATGGAAAGTCCGGCCGCGTACGAGCCGCCGATTAAAGCACCCGCCGACGCTCCGGCGATCGCATCGACGCGCACATCGTTTTCTTCAAGCGCGCGCAGGACGCCGACGTGCGCAATGCCGCGTGCGGCGCCACCCGAAAGCGCGAGGCCAATGCGCGGTCTCGCACGACGCGCTAATTCAGAAGAATGTTGCAGGCCATTTTCCATTTGTCATTTGACAGTTCTCATTTTTCATTTTGTTCGGAAATCGACTAATTGATCAGACAGTGCATGAGTATTGTGAATGACAAATGATAAATGGCAAATGACAAATGGAAAATAGTGTCTTTAGTCTTAAACGGGATTCAAGACAACAATCTCCGTTCCCGGTTGGTCGCGCAACGCGTCGACGAACTTGTCGATGTCCGCTTCGATCTTTTGTTCAGTTACTTCGTCTTTAATTCGGTTGCGGACTTCATCCAGTTTCGGGACGATTTGCCCGCTGTTTTTGAGCCGCCCATACGTCCGATCATAACGGTCCTGGATTTCCTTCTCGGTCACCACGGTAAACGCGCGAAAACGGAAATCGAGGTACTGATCGACGATTACGCGATCGCGCAGAATTATATCCAACTGCTCGCTCGTCAAGCCAACGCGCGCCATTCGTTCCTGCAGGCGTTGTGCGCCGCCGAACGCCTGAGCCAATTCATTCCGTCGCACATTCACCTCTTTGTCGCGCGCGGCAATTCCCTCGGTCGTGTCGGCGCTGGGCAGCTTGCGCGCTTCCTGCAGAATCAAAAGCTGATCTTCCAGCAACCGTAACGCATGATTCAGATCTGCAGAGCTCGGATGATCGGGAACCGGTCTGCCGGGCTCAAGCGTCAATTGCCACACGAGATCGGAATAAGTAATCAAGTCCGGCGTCGCGCGCGAACCATTCGTGACGGTGGCGACCATTTTGTCGGGGATCGCTTGAGCGACGGCGGATGAGCAAAGAGCTAAAAGCAAAGAGCAAAGGGCAATAAGAAACAGCATTGAAAATTGAAAATTGAAAATTGAAAAATGCAAATTGCTTGGCGAACCACCACCTCGGTCGACGGTATCATCACCACGACCGATGGGATTACCGTCACGAGCGATTGGATTACCGTCACGAGCTTCACGGTTTCGCACGTCTCGTCGTTCGCTCCATTTTCTAGTTTTCATTTTGCAATTTTCAATTTTCACTGTTCTTGTTTCCCGCTTTGCTCCTACCTCACACCTCTCTGCCGCTAGAACGTTTGATTAAACCTGAACTGAAATTGTCCCTGGTGCAATTGAAAGATTGCGGTTGTTGGTATCGGGTTCTGCGGAATCAAAAAGCGCGACGGATTCAACAGAAAGCCGTAATCAACCGCCAGCGCGCCGCCCAAAGGTGTCTTGAAGCGAAAGCCCAATCCGACCGTATGACTCCAACGAACTCGCAGATTCTCAGCATTCAAATCCTCGAGGAAATTCCCCGTCGGTGTGATCGGCTTCGGATGAAAAACGTCGCCAATACTGCGAAACACGTTGCCGCCGTCATAAAACGGCACGACCTGCACATTGCGCGTCATCGGCACGCGCGCTTCCAGATTCAGCACCACCTCAGCATTGCCGCCGATCGGAACGGTGAAGGGATTCAAACGGATTATGTTGCCGTTGGAATCGCGAAAGTCGCCCTGCGGCACGATTACCTGTCGCGGCCCGGCCTCTTCAAACGGAAATCCGCGCAGCGTTGTGGAGCCGCCGGAAAAGAAACGCTCACTAATCGGCAACAAGCGATCGAAATCGTCGATGTGTCCGTTGCCATTCTTATCGCGAATATCAAAAAGCTGCGCCATGCCCACGGTGAGATTTCCCGCCAGCACCGTATTTCGCGCGGCGTGCACTTTGTAATAGGTGTGATAGGTCGCGAGAAATCGCGTGAACGAAGTGTTGCCGCCCAAAGCTTTCGCCGCCCAACTGAAGTCCGCGGTCAAATAATGGCCGCGCGTCGCGTCCGTTTGATTGTATCGACAGACTTCTCCGCCGCGAATGCGCTCTTCTTCGGTGGCGATGGCGCCGGGCAGACGTCGTTCACAGCGTTCGCGCGTGTCGATGACAAACGAAGTGCCGAAACGCGACAGTCGCACGACCTGATCGGGAATCAGGATGTCCTTGACCAGCAGACTTTCGATATTGCGCAGCCGCACATCTTCATAGGTGTAACGCAAGAAAACAATGCTGCGTTGTTTCTGACTTAGCACGCGCTGCGTCTCAAGCGTGAAGGTGAAACGATCAATCTCCGGATCGCCAACTGGGTTTCCAAATTCGTCGATCGGGTTGCCGTTCTCATCCAGACGCTGCACGATCCCGAAAGTGCCTTTATCAATGGTCGAGCGGAAAAAACGCGTGATCGTTGAATCCCGCAGGTACTGAAGCGACACACCGACCGGCGCAAACTGATCTTTGCGATAACGCGCAAAGCGCGGGTCGAGGAACTCAAGGCGTACGAGCTGTTGACGCTGGCTGCCACGCAACCTGACTGCGGCGGTGCGTAGCTTGTTCATGAAATTAACGTTCGTTAGTTCCATCAGCCCGAGCGCGCCCGTGTCGGTCGAGTAGCCGCCGCCATACTCAATCACGCGCGGCTTTTTCTCTTCGACGTCGATAATGAGGTCGTATTTCTTTTCTCCCGTCGCCGTCTCGCCTGCCGGCTGCTGACTAATCAGTACCTGCCGAAAGGCATCGGTCACGTATAGCGCGCGTTCCGCTTCCGTGATCTTGTCGGCCCGCAACGGATCACCGGTAAAAAGCGGGACGGCCCGAATGATGGCATCGCGTTTCTTGCGCTGGGTGCCGGCGTCGCCCGTCACGCCGTTGACGACGATGTCGTTGACAATCGCTTTAGCGCCTTCTTTTGTGATGTTGAAAACGACACGGACCTGTTCGTCTTCGCCTTGTTTCGGCAAGTCATCGACGGCCGGCCGCACTTCGGCTTCGATGTAGCCGTCGTGCGCGTACAGATTCAGCAAACGATCCGTGTCGCTGCGCACTTGCGAGCGCGAGTACGGCTCGCCTTTGCTGATCGTAATCTCCTTGCGCAGCCGATCTTGATCAAAAACCGTTGCGCCACGAACCTCGACGTCGGCAATACGCGTAAGCGGGCCTTCTTCAACGTTGAAGGTAATGATCAGGCTATCTCCGGTCAGCGAAATGCCCTGAAGAACGGTGGCGTGCGCATGCCGGTAGCCAAGCTCGCGCATGTGCGCTTCGACGGTGCGGCGATCTTCCTCGAGAATGGTGGTGCTCGTGTACCCGCGTCCGAGGCCGCCGATAAAGGGCAGGAAGGAAATTGAGCTTGCTTTTTGCGACTTGAGTTCTTCCGCAATGTCGTCGGGGGTGAGTTTGTTCGTTCCGGTGACCCGAATGTCGGTTAGCGTCAGGCGTCGTTTCAGATCGACGTCGTACGTCACAGTCACCGTGTGGCCAGTCAGCGCCTCTGGAATCAGGTTCTCGCACGTCTCGCGAGTGCCATTCGCGACGGTAGTCGGCGTAGGCGGAGTCACCGTGCACTGCGAAGTGACCTCCGCGAAGAAGTAGCCTTGCTCCTGCAAACGATTCTTAACGCGGCGTGCGCCTTCTTCGATGACTGAGATATCGAGATTCCCTTCCCGTTTCAAAGGCAGAAGCTCGCGCTGCTTTTTCTCACTCAAGGGATAGTTCTTTGAAAAAGCAATGTTAACGAGCGGTCCACGATTGCCAGTTACTTCAATTTTGATGTCGTTTGTTTCCGGATTTCGTTCGACGCGCGGATCATTCAGTGTCGGTGACAAGTAACCTTTCGCGAGCAGCGCCTGCCGAATGCGATTGACGTCTTCGCCCAACACGTCGCGCGTGAACAAAGCGCCCGGTTGTAACTTCAGGGTCGGCTTAACTGTCTCTATGTCCAGATCCTTGCCGATGTCGAAGGTCGCGACGTGCGCCGGCTGTCCAGGGGTCACGTTGTAAATGACGCGCCGGCGTGTGCCGGTCGCGTCCGCCGGATCTGGCACTTCGGTGTGTTCAACCGTGGCGTTGAAGTATCCGCGATCGCGCAGGTAGGCCTGAATCTCGTCAGCGTTCCGTTCGATCGAGAGCAGCGACAGACGGCGTCCGGGTTCAAGCAAATTCAATCGTGCGCGGATTTCGTCCGTCGCCAGAGGCACGCCCGACGGCACCCCCACGTTAACCGTGACGCCGGCGATGACCAGTTGCCGCTGCACCACAAAACGAACGCGCACGGAAGATCCGGCCGTACCGGGCTGGGTTTCAGTAATTTCGATGCGCGCATTCGCGATGCGATCGGAAGCAAACAAGTCCTGTAACGACTGGCGCGCGGCGACGGCAGTGTAGTCGGCGCCGGCCTTGATTCTGAGGAGGGTTTGAAATTCGGCGACCGCTGCGGCATCTGCCGGCGTGCCTTCGAGAACGACTTCGACTGAAGTAACGGGACGATGTTCGTAGTCGCCGACCTGCGCAACGACCGCCCCGAATGAGAGGAGGCAGACGACGACCGCAAACAGGAAGCAGGAGGCAGACGGCAGACGGCAGGAAAAGAAGAGACGCGTGTTCCTGCCTCCTGTGGTCTGCCTCCTGCCGTCTGCCACCTGTCCCTTCAAAATCTCTTCCTGAACCTGATTTCAAAACTGTAGTTGTTGCCGTGCGTGCTCAGATTACGCAGCGAACCCTGCTCGTACTGCGCGACGAACGACAGACGGTTCGATACGCGGTACTCGACGGCCAGTATCTGGTTCGGATCGGAGGCAAGGTTCGTCGAATACGTCACTGTCACATCTTTGCTGATGCGGCGCGCCACGGTAAGCCGCGCGATCGGCGTCGAGCCGTTGCCGGCAATTACCGGATTGATTTCCAAGCGGCTTAGTCCGAAAAGTTTGTTGCTCGCACGCGAAACTGGGGCGTTGATCAGCGCATCGGTCAACAGGCTCGCGGCCGTGCCTAATCCCGACTGCGCCAACACCGACGTACTCTGGTCGGTCGTGGAAAGCGAACCAGTCAGAATTAGGGAGACCACATCGGCTTGAGGCAACGACGGCTCAGAACTGACGATCGTGTTTGGGTGCGAGAGCGGACCAGTGATTCCCGCCGTCACGCGATAGCCGCGAATGACCGTCTGGCCTTCGATGTTCAAAATCGGATCGGTGCTCAGACGTCCTGGAAAATCGACGAGTCCGCGCGTGACCTCGTAAGGACTGTTGCGGAAGTTGAGCGTGCCGCGCGTCGCGGTCACTCGGCCCTGGATAATCGGATTCCCGATTGGTCCATCAAGCTGCAAGTTCACCGACGCGACAATATCGCCGAGATTGTTGTGCATGACGAGCGCATTGCGTCCTTCGACGCGCACCTTGTCGAGCACGGCGGTTTCGGCAAAGCTGAACTGGCCGCCCTCCTCGATCGTCGTTTCCGGCCGTTGATTGATCAGATCGGCGAGTTCGACATCTTTCGTGTACTCAGTGCGCTTGACGTTCACATAACCGCTGATGAATTGGTTTTTCAGGTCGCCGGTTAACGACAAATCAGCAGTCACCGTCGAACGAAAATCCTTCGGATAGTTGAGCGTGACATTGTCGCCGCGCGCGTTGATGGCGAACCGCCCGCGCGCCGAACCGGTCAGCAACATGCCACCCGATACGGTGACCTTTCCGAGGCCAAGCGTTCCGGTCAGTCTTTCGATCTGTGCCTGATTAGAATTGAAACGAACTAAGCCGGTGAGGTTCGAAACAGTAATCGTCTGATCTCCGGTGAAGACTGAAACGGACGCGCCTGTTATTTCTGCCGTTCCCAATACGCGCGGATCGTCATAACTGCCCGTGACACGGAGAAAGAGTTTAGCGACGCCGGACGAGAACACATCGGGCGAGAGGCCGCTGAAAATTCTCAAATTCACGTCGCCGTTTACGTCGAGGTTCTCCCGGCCGCCCGGTCCGGTAGCAATCGTTCCCGCGAGCGTGACGTTGGTCCCCGGTCCAGTGAAGCGAGTCTCATGAAAGTTCAATTCGTTCGGCGCGAAATCGATTACCAGGGGGCCTGTCGGAGCGAGCTGCGCATCCGCGACGTTGATCGTCAGTTCAGTGAAGGTGGCCTGGCCGGTGAGGCCCCTCCATGAAAGTACTTCTTCGCCCTGATCGTTTTCAGTCATCAGGTTTCCGGTCAGTTTCAGCGTACCGGTCGCGCGACCGCTGACCGCGACGTTGGTTTCCGGCAGAAGAATTCTCAAAATCTGCGTCAGGTCCGCCCCGGTAATATTCGATTCCACGACCGCCGGAAGTTTTTCATTCGAGAGATCGACGCGCGCGGTGACGACCTGCGGATTTGTGCCGAGCAAACCGGTGGTGCTGAAGGTAACGTTGAGCTGTTTGTTCTCAGTGACCCCTACAAGTTTCAGGGCGCCTGCTGAACGTCCGTCGATTGTGACGTCGTTGCTTTCGCCGTTGAAATTGATCTGCCAGGTCGTGACATCGTCGAAATTTCCCGAGGCACTGGCCGTTAGACTGGCCGTGCCGCCGAGTTGCGGCAGTCCCGGCCGACTCGAGAACGCTGCCAGTCGCTCAAGCTGGACGCGGTCACCGCTGAACTTCACGTCGAAAGCTTTAGTCTTCGTGTCGAACTTGCCGTTGCCGGCAATGTGACCAGCATCGAAATTCGCATCAAGTGTTTCGACATTAACGCTCGAGCCGACGAACGTCGCGTGCGCGGTCAGGCTTTGCAGAGGTTCGCCCGCGAGCCGGCCTTTGCCGAATCGCAGATCGGCAACACCCGACATGTTGTTCGGAATGCCCGTGATTTTCACGGCGCCTGATGCCTCGGCTTCGGTGTCGCCAATTTGTTCCCGTGTCTCACGTGTCATCGGCAGCGCCGCAATCAAATTACCGGCGTTCATTCGATCAAGCGTTGCTTCTATCGAGGTGTTGCTGTCGCCGGTGCGCGGAATCAACAAGGCGAACTGCGCGCCGCCGCCGTTTGCCTGCATCAGTCGGCCGTTGTCGACCCGTGTCTCAGTTGCGGTGGAAGAAACATTCGCGGTCAGCGAGCCCAAATCTCGGCCGTTCATAATGAGGGACCCAAGTTCGGCATGACCACTGACAAGCGGGTCTTTCAAAGCACCCGTCAATGTCCCATTGAAGTTCAGTTTGCCGCCGAGATCGATTCCATACGTTCTAAACTGTTCTTCGACTTCCGGCAGCGCGCCGGATGTAATCAGCAGCCGTTGAATTTCCGATGCGTCGGTTGAAGCGACATCCACGCGCAGATTTGAAACGGGCTCGTCGATCGAGAATTGACCGGACGCGTTAACGGTCGTCGCCGCGGTTTGCAGGTTCGCGCGCTGAATTTGAAACAATCCATGGTTGGCCGTGATTGCCACATCACCCGAGAGCGCCGCCAGATCATTCGTCGTGGGCGCGCCTTGCAGTTGGGCATTGACCCTGCCGGTGGCCGTCGAGATATCAGTGTCTGTGAAAGTGAGATCGGCACGGCCGGTCGCTCGGCTCGCAACTGGGATGGCGCGGCCAGATACGAGTGCGATCAGCGCGCCAAGATCGAAGTTATTGAAGTCACTGGATACTTTTGACCTTCCGCTTTTCGTCAACGCGATCGTCGCATTACCTGTGGCGCGACCGTTCAGTGCTTCAGCTACAAAATTGGTGAGTTGAATTTGATCGCTCGATGCAAC
>JBKPPE010000020.1:0-14021 GCA_046733375.1 Acidobacteriota bacterium
GAAGATGTGCACCAAGTCTTCTTCCTGGATGCCGCGACCGTTGTCAGAGATTTCAACGATAGCCTCTTCTGCATCCTCTTCGTCTTGCGGACGAACGCGATCAATCCGCAACGTCACCTTGCCATTACCTTCGACTGCTTCGATCGCGTTAATCAACAGATTCAATACGGCATCCTCGATTTGAGACGAGTCCACGACCAGGAGGATGTCTTCTGCCGGAGGAACGAATTCAATCTGCACTCGATCTTTGCCGCGTCCGACGAGCTGAGCACGTGCGAGATCAACTGCGGCTTGGATGAGCTCTGTGAGCGATGTGCGCGTGAGTTTAAGGTTTCGCGGCCGGGCGCGATCAAGCAGAGCCCGAACAGTATTGTCGATTCGCTGCACTTGATGGCGCACGCCTTCGAGCGCTTCGCGCTCTGGATCGTTTGCTTCACGACGCCGAATCAGAATGTCCACGGCCCCTTGAATTCCCGCCAGCGGATTCTTGATTTCATGCGCCAATCCGGCCGCAAGTTCTCCCGTAAACGAAAGCTGCGCGGCTCGCTGCAGCTCAATCGTTTGCAGCCGGATCTGTTCTTCGGCGCGTTTCAATTGCGTGATGTCGTGACGGATGGCGACGTATTGATATGGCTTTCCGTCCTCGTCGAGAAAAGGCACGATCGTCGTGTCCACCCAGTAGATGCTGCCGTCCTTCGCCCGGTTGCGAAGCTCCCCCTTCCAAACCTTTCCGCTCGCAATCGTCGTCCACAAATTGCGAATGAACTCTTTCGAGTGATATCCGGAGTTGATGATGCGATGGTCCTGGCCCAGTAACTCTTCACGCGAGTATTTCGAGATGCGGCAGAACTGGTCGTTGACGTAATTGATGACGCCGCGCTGGTCCGTAATCGCGACGATGGTTGATTGATCGAGCGCGAACTTGATGTCCGCCACTTCCTTTAGTGATGCCTTGAGTGCTTGTTCAGTTCGCGCCGGCATTGATTTTCCAGTGTTCCCTGCGAAGTTTATCATGCGTCTGAGTCAACGTGCGCAAAGTCAGCTTGAGCGCATTTTGTCTTTCGATCCCAGCCGTCTACGATGAGACATGAAGAAATTTACACATCTGGGGACTTTCGCACTCACAGTTACAGGATTGCTTGTTCTGATCGCATGCGGCGCGAAAACTGCAGATAGCCAGGGTCAACCCAAGCCGACTCCCGCGAAATTGACTGCTTCAGATTTGGAAAAATTGCGCTGGATCGAAGGCACCTGGCGCGGCACCGGCGGCGAGAAACCCTTCTTTGAGCGCTATCGATTCGAAAATGCGACCACACTTGCGAGCGACAGTTTTGCCGATGAGAAGCTCGAGAAAGTTACCGACACGACGCTTTTTGAGCTGAAAGATGGTGAGTTTGGCGGCGGCAACGAAGGCTCGCGCTGGGTAGCAACCGCGATTGACGACAACTCGATTACGTTTGCACCCGTCGTCAAAGCGCGAAACTCGTTTGTCTGGAGACGCGATTCGAAGGATTCGTGGACGGCAATTTTGAGTTGGCCGGCTTCAGGTGATAAGCCTGCGGGCGAGCGGACTTACAAAATGGAACGAATTAAATAGTCATAGTCATGAGTGATGAGTGGTGATTCGTAAATCGTGAATCGTAAATCGTAAATCGTAAATCGTAAATCGTAAATAGAGCTGGCGTCAGTTTTTGTGGTTTGGTTGGTTTTGTTTGTGGTTTGGGGATTGTGTTTTTGTAGCACATTCAACAACTGGTCTTCGCAGGCTGCTGCATCTATTTACGATTTACGATTTACGAATCATCACTCATCCCTCAGTTGTGACTCCTTCTTCCAACTTCTTCAACCGATACCGCAGTTGATCGCGTGAGATGCCGAGCAGCTCGGCAGCCTTTGTCTGATTGCCGCCACTGCGCTCGATCGCCTGGCGCACAAGAGACATCTCCACGTCTTCGAGTGCGACGCCTTCAGCCGGCAGACGAAACTGCGAACCTGATCCTGCAGCGCTGCGGCCGTCACTCGAAACGCTTCGCGCGCCGTCACCGACGGCGCGTGGAATGTATTTCATCGTTATCACGTCTTCATCTTCGAGAATCAACGCGCGCTCGATCACATTGCGTAGTTCGCGCACGTTGCCGGGCCATTCATAACGACGAAAGGCGGCGGCGACTTCCGGGGCGATCCCCTCTACCTGCTTACGCAGGCGCTTGCTAAATGAGTCGATGTAATGTTCGGTGAGCAGCAACACATCGTCGCCGCGCTCATGCAGTGACGGGATATCGATTTGAATCACAGACAGCCGGTAATAAAGATCGAGACGAAAACGGTTCGATTCGCTCTCGGCTTTCAGGTCGCGATTCGATGCGGCAATGATGCGTGCGTCGAACGGAATGTCGCGCAATCCTCCGACGCGTCGAAACGCGCCTTCTTCGAGCACGCGCAAGAGCTTTGCCTGCAAGCTCAATTCGAGTTCCCCGATTTCATCAAGAAACAGCGTGCCGCCTTCAGCCTGCTCGAACAGTCCTTCCTTGCGCGCTTTCGCGTCAGTGAACGCGCCTTTTTCGTAGCCGAACAGCTCGCTTTCGATCAGGGTTCCCGGTAGCGCAGCACAATTGATCGCCACGAATGGGCCATCACCGCGGTGCGATTGATAGTGAATCGCCTTGGCAACCAGGTCTTTTCCGGTTCCGGACGGACCCTGCAAGAGCACCGATGAAACTTCGCTCTCGGCGACTTTGCGCGCGATTGCCAACATTTCGCGCATCGCCGGCGAGTTGCCGATGATTTGTTCGAAGTTGAATTCTCGGGCGCGTTCACGGCGCAGCAGGTTGACTTCTTTCCGCAAGCGGCCGGCCTCGATGCCGTTGCGAATCGCGACATGCAGCTCTTCAAGATTGATCGGTTTGCCGATGAAGTCGTACGCGCCACCGCGGAGCGCGGCGATCGTTTCGTCAACCAGCACGTTCGCGGTAATCATGATGACGACGGCGTCCGATTGCCGTTGTCGAATCTTGCGCAGCACCTCGATTCCCGAAGCATCCGGGAGATTGATGTCGAGCAGGATTGCCGCCGGTGGTTCAGCCTCGAATGCGGTGAGGGCTGCTCCGGCGGTGTCAGCCTCAACGGGCTCGAAGCCCCACCCCCGCAACGCCTCGCCGAGCGACCAGCGAATCATTTTCTCGTCATCGACGACGAGTATCTTTGCCTTTTTCAGAACTTGCTTCTCGACTTTCATGCGCCAGCCGTTCGGTTTCACGGCTGGCTGATTATAGGTGAGGAATCGGCGCGCAGAAACCTGACCTGTGGTATTTCAATGAACCGACCTTTCGACGACAAGATCGAGATGCTCACGGCGAAAACTATGGGCGACGTGGCAGTTCCAACAAACAGGCAGACAAGTCGCCATTGCGTCCTTCACTCCTGACAGAGGAATTTGGTTCCACTCGACCGTTACGCCTTCAGGATTGAGCAGTGCCGGCTTGTGATCGGCTATTTGGATCAGGTGGAACGGGCGTTTGCAGAAGGCGCACATTTTCGCGCGATACCATTTCTCCAGCACGCTGCGCACCAAACACTCGTCGGGAGCTACGTCGAATTGCAGCAGGCAATCCTGACCACAGTCTTGCTTAATCGGCCACCGCGAACAATTCTCGAGACGTAAGTCGGTCTGGCCCAGCAAGGACGACCACGCCGCGTGCTGCGCATCGACTTCAACCATGGCTTGTTTGCCAGTTTCAGGACAGATGATTACGCGTTCGCCTCCAAAGCGTTGCGAGGTTCGCACAAAATATCGAATGCCAAAGTAGATTGCGACCACGATC
Organism: Acidobacteriota bacterium; assembly: GCA_046733375.1. Classification (GTDB taxonomy): domain Bacteria; phylum Acidobacteriota; class Blastocatellia; order Pyrinomonadales; family Pyrinomonadaceae; genus UBA11740. The sequence goes on from JBKPPE010000020.1 coordinate 3,822, forward strand.
AACGCAGCCACAGTTAAGTAGATTGCCGTCATCATGATGCGTCACCTCCTCTCGTCTGTGTCATCGCATTCGTGAATCTAAGCACCGACAGTTCGCGCTGCTTCAAGCTCAGCTATCTTCCGCCGCAGCCAATGCTTCAAAGCGTTTTCCAAGATTGATTGATTACCCTCGAGCGTCTCGACCGTGTCGCCGGCTTCGGTTAATGGGATGGAATGACAAGGAACCACCTCGTGGCGCTTTTCTTCAGGCACGAAATCGATCAGATGGCACTCATTGCACGGATGTGCTTTCTCCGGCAGTGCGTAATTCACGCATGATAGTGAATCCCGAAAGATGGACCGTTCCCGCCACGGTGTCCGTACGTCACGGCCATAGCCACCCTTCTCGATGAAATCCAATTCAGCTTTCAGCAAGTCCAGCATGTCGCGTTCGTCTGTCGACATAACCGCCTCCATTCCTGATACCTGGTTAATTTACGCGGTATGCGCGAGGGCGCGACCGTTGGTCGCCGGTGTTGGCCGTTCCAGCTGTTCGCGAAACAGTCGCGCCGCCGCATCCAAAAAATCGTAAGAGGTAACGATGCCGACCAGTTGATCCGCCTCGACGACCGGGAGACAGCCAACTCGCTGTTCGCGCATCGTCTGCATCGCTTCGAGAGTGGGCGTCAGGGGTGAGACCGTCACGGGATTCGGCACCATCACATCGCGTACCGTGACGTTTTCTTCGCGCATTCCCTGACTAAGCAGGCGCAGCAAATTACGATGAGTGACCAATCCCACCAATCGCCCGCTGTCGTCTTCCACGGGCACGTGTCGAATGTGACGCCAATCCATCAGACTCGCCGCGAGATCGATCAAATCGTCCGGTCGCACGGTAAACAAGTCCGTCGACATGAACTGGCCAATCGTGCGATAGCCATTTTCCCAATCGTCATCGGCGGCAATCTTCGTAGTGGGCCACTCGTGCACGGGTTTCTCCTTCTTCTGACATTCGAGCATCGTCGCCGCGAGCCGTCGCTGGCGTTGTTCGTTCGGCACGCCCGACAGCGCTTCAAACGAATCCAGAATCCAGCGCGCGCCGGTTTGTCGCTGGCGCGCACGCTCTTCGATTATGTCGAGATATTTGTCCCCGCCTTCAGGCGAGATCTGCGCGTTCTTCAGTCCGGCGCGAGCGAGCGGCAGCAGATGATCGAGAATCAACGTAGACGCTGAATGGCTCTCTCCGTCGATCCAATTAAACTGTGCGTCGAGACCGTGGCGCGCGGCGCGGAAGAAGTTCGCTTTCGCTTCGTCGAACAACATGCGCTTCGTGATCTCGCCATATTCTTCCGGCAGCGCGAGCATCAAGCCCGCGAAAAATGCTGCGTTCGCAATTTCATCGACGACAGTCGGGCCCGACGGGAGCGCGCGATTCTCAATCCGCAGATGCGCCTTGCCTTCGTTAACTCCGTAGCAAGCCCGATTCCAACGCCAAACGGTTCCGTTGTGCATGCAGAGCGCGGACAGCTTCGGCGTCTCGCCGCGCGCCAGGACCTGGAACGGATCTTCGTCCGGCTGCGAAATCATGATCGGGCGAAAACGGGAAATCTGTTCGTGAAACAATGCGATGACCGAATGCTCAAGCCACTTATCGCCAAAACTCACGCGCGCCGGCTGACTGCGCGCGAGCTGCGGACGTGACCGCGCATCCGTCGAATGTTGGAAAAGCGCGACGCGTGTTTCGCGCCACAGACGTTTGCCAAAAAGCAGCGGCGAATTAACCGCGATCGCGAGCACCGGCGCCGTAATCGCTTGCGCCAGGTTGTAATCGCGCACGAAATCGTTCGCGTTGGTTTGAAAGTGAATCTGAAAACTGGTGTTGCACGACTCCATCATGATGTTGTCGTGCGTCAAATGAAGTTCGTCTAGTCCCTTGATGTAGATCGACAGCGGGCCGCCGCGCGACCGAATCACCTCGCGATTTAGTTGACCGTAACGAGGCGAAGGCGAAAGGTTTTTCAGCGTTAGATCTGTGGGCTGAAGCGTCGGCAGAATTCCCGACAACAGAACGTCTGCGCCAAAGTTTTCCGCGGCGGCGCGCGCCTGCGCGATTAATTCGCGCACCTCGGCTTCCATCTGCTGAAAACAATTACCGGTCAGCAGGCGCGGAGTAAGGTTCGCCTCCAGATTGAACCTCGCAATTTCAGTCGTCAGGCGGGGGTCGCTGATATTTTTCAGAACTTCGACGGACAGTGGGGCCGGACGCATCGCACTATCGACCAAAAACATTTCCTGTTCAGCGCCGATGCGCCGCACGCCAGTCTCGACGCGCCCATCCTCAAGCATGAATGCGAGTGCACGCAGGTCATCGAGCAGCGCCTTCATGAAAGCCTGATATTTTGTTTCGTCGTATTGCTCGACGTTGTGTTCACCCACGATTGACGCTTCCTTTTCCGCAGTGCCGGAGCTGCGCAGAGATTTGCCCCTGCCTGGGCAACTAACATGCCGAGTGCGGGGAGGTAGAAACGCTTTGGAAATTGGCGTAATAAGGTGAACTACTGCGGGTTTTTGCCGCGTGGTGCGGATTCTTCCGAAAGCTATTTCTTCGGTGGCGACTCGTCTTTCCGGTGGCACTCGGCGCACTGGAACATCGAGATGTCGCCGAGATTGATAGGATGTTTGAATGGCTGATTCGGCTTATGACAGAACTCGCACTTGCGATCGGCGAGCGAGCCCAAATCAACTGGATGGATGAACGGCCCCGTCTTAACGGATGCTTCAGGATTCGCCGAGTCGTAGATCATTGTGTGGCAAACGTTGCAGTTGTTGGTAATTACCTTTCCGTCTTTGCTAACGTGGTCGCCATCATGACAGCGAAAGCAACCTGTGAAATACAGGTGCCCGATATTGTTTGGATGCGTCTGCCAGTCCGTCTTCATCTCTGGGAAGAAGTAGGTTTGAAAGATGCGTTGGACTTCAGCAATAGCGGCGTCTACCGATTGCCGCTTCTGCACATAAACGTCCGCGTAGTTCTTGCTGTAGAACTCGGTGAGGCCCGCCGCGATGTCGGCGACCGCTTGCGGCGTCGTGTCATAGGGCCGGCTCAACATTTCGACCGACTTCTTCTTCAGAAATGGGAGCGACGGATCCAATCTTCCCGCGACGAACCCAAGATCAACTGCGACATCCGGTGGTTGATAGATATGCGCCGGGCGATTATGACAATCGACGCAATCCATCCTTCGGCGGCTGCCGTTCGCGATCTGCTCGGCAGTGAGCGGCCGATTGCGATCGGAGTATTCCGTAACGTTGCCAGTGCGATCCTTGATCCGCACCCACGGAATCACCTGGCGGCGATCGTCGATCGAGATGTAGGTAATCTCGTTGGCGATGTTCATGTGCCAGTGAATGCCGGTGACCAGTCCCGTCTGCGGACTGCCGCCGCCGACATTGATCAGCATGCGGCGCTGGCGCAGTGTGTTGTGTTCGTCATAGCCGTAGCGATTGAAAACTTTGAGTTGCGCGCCGAAGAATTTTTCGGGCCAGTGACATTGCTCGCAGGTGTCCTGCGCCGGGCGTAAGTTGTGCACCGGCGTGCTGATCGGTCTTGAATACTTTTTGAAGGTGACCGAATAGAGCTGGTACGCGCCGGAAAGTTTCGAACGCACATACCAGCTTGCTCCCGGTCCCACGTGACAACCCACACAACCCACCCGCGCGTGTGCGCCGGCGAGATATGCCGTGTACTCAGGCTTCATCACTGTGTGACAAGTCTGCCCGCAGAAATTGACCGACTCGGTGTACTCATAGCCGCGATAACTACCGAAAGCACTCGCCGAAACGAACACAAACGTCACGATTAAGAAAACAAAGAAGGCCTTTCGCGAACGCGGATCGTTCAGATCGAGTCTTGGATAAGCTGGCTGCTCGCCCGGAGCGGCCCGATGGCGACGACGGCGCTCAAGAATTCTTCCGAGGATCGTGACCACCAATCCGAAGATCAGAATTGAAGGAAAGATGATGTACGTGAGAATGCCGAGATAAGGATTCTCAGCGTGGGAAGTGACCTCGATCAGGAAGAGCAGGACGACGCTGACGAAACTGGCGATGACGATCGCGCCGCCAACCAGGCTGATGTAGTTGCGAAATAAGCTGGGTGGCTTGGTCGCTGGGTGGGCACGGCCTCCGTCGTCCGGGGCCTCGGTGATGTGCAGCGTTTCGTTGCTCATCTACTCGGCTGTTCCGGGTAACGTTTCGTTGGGGCGGGATTGTTTGTTTCCGTCAGCGGTTCCTCGTTCATCTGCTCGAATGCCAATTCGTGTTCTTCACGATAAAGCTCTTCCGAGACTCGACCATCAATGAGCGCGAAGTTTACCGGATAAACGTCTGGATCGAAAATCACGTGATAAAAGTGCCACACGATGATGGCGAGGGTCGCCAGCACCGCTTCGTAAAAGTGAATCGCAAGTGCAATGTCGATCCACCACCGCGCGAGAAAACCGAATATGCCAATCTTGAACCAGATCATCAGACCCGTAAGGCCCATGATGAAAGTGCCCCAAATGACGGCCCAATATTCAGCTTTTTCCGCGTAACCGAATCGTCCGATCTTCGGTTTGATGCTCCGCAGGCCGAGATAGTAAGCAAAGTTTCCCAGGAGGTCCTTCACATCCTTCCATTTCGGCATCATGTCTTTGACCCAGCGCCGGCCATCTTTTGTGAACGCGAGATAGGCAAGGTGATAGATGCCAACGATAAGCATCACAACTGCCGCGACGCGATGAATGATGCGCCGCAGAAATTCATTCGATCCGAGCAACCAGGCGAGCAACGAATCGGGATACTGCAAGGCAAAACCGCTCAGCACGAGCGCAATGAAGCTGCTTAACAACAACCAATGTTGCAGCCTTTGATTAGCCGTCAGTCGCACGATTGTCCGCCGCTGTTGCCGGCGGGCGGCGACTTTGCGACGCCACACGAGGACGTTGTGCAGCGCCATGCCGCTAATCGTCAAAAAGATTAAAGGCAAATAAATCCAGCGGACGATGCGCGTGCCGCGCTCGCCAGCGTCATGTATCCCCACGTTTGAAACCAGGGCGGACGTGAGATGGATCTTGCCTTTCGTGAAATTGGCGCTGGCGCCGATGTGACACTGGCCGCACGTCTGTTGGAGATTATTTGCGTTGATCATCGAACGCGGATCAGACGAAGGCAGAATGTTGTGCACGCCGTGACAACTGGCACAGTTCGCGACGACTTTCGATCCGAGCTGCGAAGCTAGCCCATGATAACTGTCTTTGTAACTCGCAACGCGGCCGCTGGCTACGCCGAACTCCTGCGTCAGCGCCACGCCTTCATGGCACTTTGCACAGCTTTCGGTCGCGACCGCCGAGGACGCGAGATTTCTCTCGCCGTCAAATGGCTGCGTGATGTTGTGGATGCCATGGCAATCCGTGCAGACGGGCGCGCGCGAAACGCCGCGGGCCACCGCCTGGCCGTGGACACTTTGCATGAACTCGGTCGCTTCGGCACTGTGGCACTTGCCGCACGTGTTCGGGATGTTCACTTTCGCAATCGTCGACTGCGCATTCGACGCCGGCAAGATTTCGTGTGCAGTGTGACAATCAGTGCAGACAGCCGCGCTCGTGTTGCCGCGTGCCATCGCCTTCGCGTGCACACTCTCCCGATACGACAGAAAGACCTGATTGCTAATGCCGCTGCCCTTCATCACCGATTGGTCGCCATGACAACGTCCGCAGGTCGCGGCGATATTCGCGCGATTGACCGGTGAAGCCGGATCACTCGCGGGCAACATCGTCGTCATGTCGTGGTTGCGGGCGTGACAATCCAGGCAGCTCGCCGCCTTCGCGCCGTTCTGTAGCGCTTGTGCGTGAAAGCTGTGGCTGTAACCGCTGTGCTGGGTCGTGTGAAAAAGTGAACCTGCGAGATATGGAAGTTGCTTGCCCGCGCCATGACATCCCTGACATTGGAGAGTAGGCGATGGAACCGGAGATGCTTGGGCGTTGGGGCCGCCAATCACTGCGCCTTCATTTGGTTGCACGTTTGTCGGGGGCGAGGGTTGATTCGACTGAGCTGCGGCGGAAAAAACAACAAGGGACACCAACGCGCCGAAGAGAACGAAGATTAGAGCGGCATGTCGTCGCATGGCATCACTCTTTCAGAGTAAGTCCTGTCGAAAGCTTACCGTCGCTGGCGAACGCGTGCGGTGATTGACATCACACGCGTGACGAACGGTGTGGCCGGTCCTGACAGAAAAACGCGCAGTCCTCTCGATCACTCGAGAGAGCTACGCGGAATCTAACAACGCCTGGGTACGCACGTCTCTGGCGTGCAAGCACGCGAGACGCGTGCGTAAATTCTGTTCGTTACTGAAGAGACTTCATGTAGCCGACGAGCGCCTTCGCCTGATCCGGCGTGATCCCTTTTTCTTTGAAGGCCGGCATGTTGGGCGGCTTTTCCATCGTCTTGCCGTCAAGCACAATTTGGATCAAGACGTCGTCAGCCTTGGTCTTGTCCATTTTCTTTTCGGCAGTCGCGCCATGACACATCTTGCACTTTGTGTTATAGAGCGCTGCGGTGTCGTCATCAGTCGCCCGCGCGGGTGTCGAAACGATCAAAAAGGCCCCGGCGACGACCAGCGCTGCCACGACAAAAATCACTTTGAATAAACGGCCCATCATCATTGCCTCCGAATTAGCGAGTATCTGCGCCTTGCGGCTGCGGTTTGCTTTGGCAATGGTCGTGCCGGGTTAATTTGTGCGGATTTTCGGCAGATAAGTGAGGCGCGCTGGGAACTTTTCCGCTAACAATGGCGGGAAAGTTCTCGGTGCTGAGGTGACTGGAAGCGGCTATGCCGCCCGATGTGCGGAAGCGGTCTGCGCTTCCGTCTTACCGTGAATTAAGATTAGGGCTATGCCCATATTCGGGCGAAGCCCGATTTTCAAATCGATGGCGGGCCGGAAGGCCTGAGGCCCTCCGCACATCCCACGGCGGAGCCGAAATCGCGACGCCCTATGCGGCAGCTTTCTTATGACACGCCACGCATTTCTTTGAAGTCGGTGGCGCCGGATCAAGCGCCGGCCGCGCCTTCACCACATCATCGTGACAGCCGCCACAGTTCCGGTGGAAAGCCTGCTGGTTTGTCATAATGGTTTCCTCAGCAGCGCCTTCAAACTTCAGCCGCGGAATCTCAGGGAGTAGCTTCGGTTTCTGATCCGCGCGCGCGTGACAATCTGTGCAGATGAACACAGTCATGCTCGGATCTTTTTCGAGAGACTCTGCCGTCAAAGTCGTCGTGCGATCAGCCGGCCACACGGTCTTGTGGGGCGGGTGCTTCACCGCTTCCGCCGCAGGCTGGGCGGTGTGATGACATTCGACACACTCAATTTTCTTCGTGCCGTCGGGACTGCGGTTTTCGGTGATGTGCTTCATGTGATTGAAAGCGACGGGGCCGAGCTTCGCCTCTTTTGCGAGCACAATTGTTTCCGGCGGCGTTTTACCGCCCTGCGCCGATGCAGGCGCGGGATTTAAGCGCGTCGAAACCAGCGCGAGAGAAAAAATCAGAAATGCAAAGATCGCAATTACTTTCATGATTACCTCCCAATAACGGCCTTAGAGTACCAACTTCAGTTGGTAGTTTTGCCGAGAGAGAGCACCCGACTAAAGTCGGTACTCTGACTATTCCAAATCTTCAAAAGCGCCACGCCGCTCCGGTGTGACACCGTTTACAACTCGTAAAGTCGTCACCGCCAAACGCGCGTTTCCCGTTGTGACAAGTCATACAACTCTGGCCGCGGCCAGTCGCATGATGATTCAGCGGCTCCGGCGTTGTGACTTGTCGCCGCTGCGGTTGGCCTGCCCGAACGTTGTGACATTCGTTGCACGTCACCTTCTCGTGCTTTGTATGGCTGAATCCGACGCGGAACGCCGGCATCATCGTCGGTGTACGCGAATAGCCGCCCAATTGATGACACGTCCCGCACGAAGAAATGTCGCGCCCGCCCGATTGCGCGCGGGGCGTGTGACAGCGAAAGCACGTTGTATGCGCATTGAAGTCGGCCGGGATCGTCATCGCGACGCCGCCGCGCGCGGGTTTATGACACGTGGCGCAACTCACACTAGCCATGCCGACGTGTCGCGCGTGATCGAACTTCATTCTGAAACTCATTAGCCGCGACGGAAACGGTTTCACCGCGCCTGATTTTGGGTCCGTGTGACAGATTGTGCAAATGGGACTGTCAGGCGACGAGAACTGCTGCGCGTGACAACCGGCGCACGGCAGATGCTGCGACGCTCCAGGGCGTTTCGGCAGCGCCGCGTTCGAATCGCGTCGATGACAAAGCAAACACGGAAGCCGCGAGTGATTGCGACTGTTGTGCTCGAACTTCGAGTAGTCGAGCCCTTCGGGAAATTGCATTTGTTGCTGTGGCGACTGCCCTTCAAAACTTGTCGAGGCGTGCGAATTAGATGCGCGAAACACACCAAAACCAAGCACGAGAACCAATAACAGCGCCGTAGGCGCGAAATATTTATAGAACCTGGGACCTAAATCAATTCTCGAGCTCCGTAGGAGCGACATGTTTCGAACGTACGCAAACATTTCGCTCCTACGGAGCTTCGAATTGTAGTTTTCTTTGGGATCTATAAACATTCGGCGCCTACGGAGCTAAATCATTCACATCCTCGTCACAGGGTTTGTCACCGGTCAATCATCAACTCGTCTTTTTCGGTTTTGGTGTCGGAATCGCCTGCGGATGACTCTCGGGAACCGGCCCTTTGCCGAATGTCACATGGCATTTTGTGCACGTGAAATTCGGATCCTTCTTCTTCGAATCAATTTCGAAGTTTAGAATCCCGCCTTCGTCCGTGGTCGTCGTAATGTGACAGCCGTCAGCGCCGCCACAGGACTTCACCGCTACTTTCATCGTCTTAAAATCGACAGTGCTGAAAGTCGCAGTGTCAACCTTGTGACAATTCAAACAATTCAAATCGGGGTGTTCACCGCCTTCGTGACGAAATCCGCCTGCGGAAATGCGACGACTCCAACGCGCGAGCATAGTTGGGTCAGCACCCATGCTTGCCGCGAGAGCTGGATCGAAATCAACCTTCGTCGCTTTTGGGGGTTGCAGCTTGTGACATACTTCGCAACTCTTCGGCTCGGGCGCGATGCCTGAATCCGCGCTGTGACATGTGAAGCAGATCGTGTGGCTGCTCGGAATCGTCTTGAACGTTCCCTTCTTCAGCCAGAAATTGTCGCCCAGGTTCTTCGGCGGTTTCGTCACGTATTCTTCGCTCGACTGCCCTTGCGGCTGATATGTCTGATGACAAACGGGACAGCTTGCGGGTATTGCTGACTTCTTTTGCTGGAAAGACGCTGCCACGAAACTCTGCCGTTCGTTTAGAGTCGGGCTACTGCCCGACCACGCCGGCGATAGCCCGCGTCTAAACGGATTCGAGTTGAAACTCACAACGTCGATGTGCTTGTCGTGCGGAAAGCCAACACCGAACTCAGAAACAAACTCGCGGCGCTTTAATTTTGGATCAGTAAGATCGCCAAGGCTGGGGAAGAGCCAGCGCGCGGTGTCGCGCGGCGTCACGGCGATGTGGCAGTTCGAGCAAATCGCCGGAGCCGGCCGCTCACGCGCAAAGAATTGCGTGCGATGACATTCAAGACAACTCGAGTGTTCCGGAAAATCTGTGACGTCCGCGAAAGCCGCATCGCCTTTGCGCACGACGTTCCAATTCTTCGCGGGGACTTTATGACAAGAGTTGCACGCGAGCTTCTGCGCCACGACGTGCGTCGTGTGCGAGAACTTCGTGTAATCAACTTTGGGCGGCCGCGGCGCCTTTGGTTTCTGCGTGCGAGTTCGCGACCGGCGCTGCCCAGCGCTGGAAACGCTGATGACCGACGCAGTCAGAAAGCAGAGCGCCGCAAGACAAACGAGAATTGCAAGTGAAACGCGCCCAATGATCGTCCAAATGTGAGAACGTTTCCGCCTCATCGAATTAACCAACGTCCGTCTGCTGTTGCCGGGCTTCGATTTGTCTGATCTTCAAATACACGAGCATTGCCAAAAATAGAATGAACAGCAGCGAAACCGCCAGCCCTTTTCGCCGGAAACTGAGCTCCGCCAGCGCGCCGACGCCGGCCTGATAGCCGTTGTTCGCGACCTCCATCCCAGGTTCGATGACTTTATCGACC
>JBKPPE010000021.1:0-3209 GCA_046733375.1 Acidobacteriota bacterium
GTGTGGCGAATATCGTCGTTCGCGACGAAGTTATAGAGCGGCTCGTTTTGCTGCAGTGCTTCAGCGACCAGCGCGTCAATCGCCGGTTGCGCGCGATAAGTCAAAAACACCGGGCCGGTCTGCGCGCGCAGCGCCATAATATGACGCGTGCGATCGTCTTCCTTGTCCCGCCTGGTTCGTTCGTGCTTGCGAATGATGTCGCGGTCGTATTCATCGACTGAGCAGCAAGCCACCACGCCAATCTGCTCGTGATTACCCATGATCAGGCGATAAAGGTAGAGGCTGGGCGTCGCTTCACTTTCCAGCGGACATTTCTTTTTTAGCTTATCGAAATTCCTGACAGCTTGCCCATAAACTTCGTCGCCATAAATCGGAGTGCCGTCGGGCAGATCAATCTCCGGGCGCGACACGTGCAGAAAACTCCACGGATTGCCTGAAGCCAGAGTGCGCGCCTCTTCGGTGTTCACCACGTCGTACGGCACCGCCGCTACTTGCGCCGCGCGCGAAGCCTCTGGCCGAAGCGCCTTAAAAGGACGAATGACTGCCATCCTAAACCCTCACGTGATTGGATTTTGGAAACGCTGTGCGGTAAGACTAACCGTCAGAAGATCAGTTTGCCAAGCGCAGCACGGAGGCACCATGACAGAGATTGAGCGGATTCTGGATCAACTGAAGCGCGCATACGAAGGCAACGCGTGGCATGGGCCATCGGTGCGCGAAGTTCTGAGTGGAGTAGCGGCGGCGCAAGCGCACGCTCGACCAATCGCAAATGGCCATACAATTTATGAACTGGCGCGCCACATCGCGGTGTGGGAAGACGTTGGTCGTCGACGGTTGCAAGGAGATCCGGCAGATGTCGAGATCTCTTCACCGGAAGACTGGCCGCCGCCCGATGACACCAGCGAAGCCGCGTGGGAACGAGCGAAGGCTGCTTTAGATCGCGGGCACGAAGCGCTGGTTGACGCCATCTCGAAAGTTACTGATTCACGCCTCGACGAACCGATCTACGAAGGGAAGTCGAGTGTCTACGTCACGCTGCACGGCGTGATTCAGCATGATTTGTATCATGCGGGCCAGATTGCGATTTTGAAGAAGGCGTAGGAGCGCACGCATCCTGCGTGCGGTTCACCGGCATCCTTGCCGGTTTATGAGATTGACGCGCGCAAGATGCGCGCGACCCGCAGGCAAGATGCCTGCGCTCCCTTAACCCGCCCGCACACGGCCAAACTCGCGCAGCAGCGGTTTGAGGTTGTCAATCACCAACTCGTGCGCGACTCCGTTCGTCGCGACGACTCCATTGCGATTGTCGATGCGCAAAGCGTTATAGCGTAAGCGGTGTCCGAAAAGATCCGTGAGCCGCCCGCCGGCTTCCGTCAAAACAATTTCGGGTGCGCAGGTGTCCCACTGCTTAGTGCTCGGCGACAGATGCAGATAGAGATCGGCTTCACGCTCTGCAATCAAACCAATCTTCACGCCGACTGATCCTCTGCGGGTTTCGTGTCGGAATCCGAAGGAATCGACGACGCGTTCCATCCGCGGGCTGCGATGAGATCGGCTCGATGCGAGCACCATCTCGGCAGGATCAGTCCGCGTTGAAACCCTCATTCGCTCGGCTGAATTGTTCGCGGCTTCCTTCCACGCGCCTTGTCCGTGCACGGCACGATACAAGACATCGCGCACCGGTTGATAGACGACGCCGACGACTGGTTCATCTTTGCAGATCAAACCGATCTGCACCGCAAAATCGCCATCGCGCTGCACAAAATTCTTGGTGCCATCCATCGGATCGATCAGCCACACCCGATCTTTCGTCAGCCTGTCTGCGGTGTCGGCCGACTCTTCCGCGAGAATGCCGTCGTTGGGAAATTTCGCCGCCAGCTCGCTCACGATCAAATCGTTAGCTTCCCGATCGGCGGCAGTGACCTCTTCCATTTCCTGCAGCGCGTTTACTTTGTGTTCGACGAGAAACGGGCTGTGGTAATGCTTGAGCAGAATCGCGCCCGCCGCCCGCGCAAGTCCCACAGCGATCCCGATTTCACGTTGATAGTTCGATTGATTCACGAGTTTTCGCTTTTCAACTACACGCTAACACAACGCTTCTATTGATCGAAGTGGCGCCGCCTCTTATAGTCATGTCATCGCTTCTTCAATCATGACAATCAACGGTCGCGCCACGCGGGAAGGCACGGCCCGTTATCGAGCACGCTTCGAAGGCGTTGCCGCGCCAAATCATTTTCGGCAGGCGCGCGATTTTTGGCTCGCATCGATTGGCATCGGCACGTACCTCGGGAACGCGGATGAAGATACCGACCGCCGTTACACCGAAGCGATAATTCGCGCGGTTGAACTCGGCGTGAATGTGATCGACACGGCGGCGAACTATCGCTTTCAAAGAAGCGAACGATCGATCGGCGCCGCAGTGACCGAATTGCAGGCGCGCGGGTTTGCGCGTGAAGAGCTGGTAATTTGCACGAAAGGCGGTTATTTACCCTTCGATGGCGCGCCTCCTCGTGACGTGCGCGGATACGTTGAGGAGAATTTCATCGACACCGGAATTGCGACGTGGGGTGACATCGCGGGTGGCTCGCATTGCATGACGCCGCGCTATCTGGAGCACCAGTTGGCACAATCGCTGCGCAACATGAACCTCGATTGTGTTGACGTTTACTACTTGCACAACCCTGAATCGCAACTCGGGACCGTATCGCGCGATGAATTTCAGAAACGGTTGCGAGACGCGTTTGCGTTTCTCGAGCAGAACGTACGAGACGGCAAGATTCAGTATTACGGTGTCGCGACCTGGAATGGCTTTCGGGTTGCGCCGGACGCGCCCGGATATCATTCGCTTTCCGCGATAGTTGAAATCGCGCGCGAAGTCGCCGGCGACAATCACCACTTTCGTTTCATACAATTGCCTGTAAACTTGGCGATGCCCGAGGCCTTGGTTTTTCAGAATCAAAAAGCGGGAGATCGGTACATGACGGCAGTCGAAACGGCGCGGAAACTCGACATTACGGTCATCGCGAGCGGTTCGATTCTCCAAGGCCAGATCGCGCGGGGCCTTCCGGAAGCAATTCGTGCGACGCTTGGTTCGCTGGCGACGGACGCGCAAACCGGTATTCAATTCGTGCGCTCGGCGCCGGGAATCACGACGGCACTGGTGGGTATGAGTCGCGTCGCGCACGTCGAAGAGAATCTCGGATTAGTGG
>JBKPPE010000022.1:0-9809 GCA_046733375.1 Acidobacteriota bacterium
CTACAAACCGGCAGCACGCTTTCCGGCGCGCCCTTGGTAATCAACATTCTCGCGCGGTTGTGTTCGACGACAATCGAGACGCGACGCCTTTCGAAATCAAATGGAACCTCATCCAGCTTGCGATAGTCGTGAATGTCCGGATGATCGTGCAGCAGAACCGCGGTATCAAGAGGATTACTGCTTTGCCGCTCCTTGATTGCCGCGTCAAGTGGATCGCTGACGCCGGTTTCGTGCAGGGCGTTCAGATAGGCCAGCAAAAACACTCGCTCTGATGGAGTGCCAAATGGATCGAGGTGCTGGTCGAGCGCCATCTCTCCGCTCGTCAATGTGCCGGTCTTGTCGCTGCAAAGAACGTCAATGCTACCAAAGTTCTGCATTGCCTCCAGATGCTTGACGATCACTTGCTTGCGGGCCATGTGCACCGCTCCCTGGCCCAGGGTGACCGTCGTGATCATCGGCAGGAACTCCGGCGTCAAGCCCACTGCCAGCGCGACTGCGAACAAGAGCGATTCCATGAAATCGCGATGCAGGACGACGGCGACCAGCAGAACGAAGAGCACTAGCAGAATGGTCGTCTTCATAATCAGCAGACCAAACTGTTTCGTGCCTCTTTCGAATTCAGTTTCCGGCGGCGTGGTCGCGAGCCGGGTTGCGATGTCGCCAAAGGTGGTGTTCTTTCCGGTAGCCGTAACAACAGCTGTTCCGGTACCGCTGACGATCGACGTGCCGAGAAACACTTTGTGTGAATCAGCGGAATTCTGTTGGTCGCGCGATTGAGGATCGACGGCAGATTTTTCGACGGGCAAAGACTCACCCGTAAGTGCGGCTTGTTGCACATGTAGGTCGCGGGCTTGAACGAGATCGGCATCTGCCGGAACGAGATCGCCCGCTGCGAGTTTAATGACATCGCCCGGTACGACCTCGCGTCTTGGTGTCTCAATCAATTGTCCGTCTCGCAAAACGTTAGCGGTGGGAGCAACTTCCTTGCGGATGCGATCTACCGCCCGTTGCGAGCGAAACGTCTGAATGAAGTTCAACGCCACGCTCAACAAAACCATCAGGACGATGATCGAAGCGTTAATCGGTTCGCCCAGCGCGGCGGAAATTGCGCTGGCTACCAACAGGATGATCGCGAGCGGATTGGCAAACAGAAGGAGAATCTGAAGGACCGGAGCCGCGCGCCGGGGGGCTGCCGGTTCGTTTGGCCCAAATTGCGCAAGGCGATTCCTCGCTTCAACTGAAGTCAGCCCGGCTGGTTGTTGGATAGTGGGCGAAGCGGGACTATTTGTAACCGAATCCCTGGGCTTGCGCGATGACGGATCGGGTATTAACACAACAGACGAAGACGCTGCCGAAGCCGAAGCGAACCGACGAGCTCGATCAAAGTATTCGCTCGCGCGGCTTGCGGCTCTTGTCCCAGGGGTCCGCGACGGGAAAGTCCGAGATCACCGTACCGTTGTCGGCGTGCGTTAGACGTGCCACGGCACGCAAGGGATTAATCTCAAATTCTGCAACACTGCCGGTGAAGGCAATGCGACCTTCATCGAGCACCATGACTCGCGTGCGCGGAGTTGTTTTCGCCGTCACTTCCTCAATTATTACACCGCTCGAGGATTGTACTGCGCGATGCGTGGCGAGGTAAGGTATCTCGTCCAGCTTCTTGGTCACGTACAGCGACGACATCCCGTAAAGGTCACGAGCGCGAATGATAAGGTCCAGTACTTGGATCGCGGTCAACGGATCAAGTCCGGAAGCCGGTTCATCAAAAAGCATGATCGAGGGCCAGCCAATCAGCGCACGCGCAATTTCCAGGCGGCGCCGCATCCCGCCTGACAATTCAAAGGGGAGCTTTTCCGCATCTCGATCGAGCCCGACGAACTTCAGCACTTCCATCACTTGTCTTTCAATTTTGTCTTCATCAACGCCGTGCTCCTCCAGCCGATAAGCAACGTTTTCATAGACAGACAACCCAGTGAACAGTGAATCCTCCTGAAAGACGATGCCCATGCGGCTGCCGCGCAGCTGCAAAAGCTCAACTTCGTCGAGCGGTCCGACGTTATGACCTTCGATCAGCACCTGTCCACTGTCGGGATGTTCGAGGGCGATGGCCAACCGCAGCAACACGGACTTGCCGGAGCCCGCCACACCGGTGATGAAAATCATCTCGCCGCGTTCCAACTTGAAATTGATGTCAGTTAAGACTCGCTTCTCGTCGAAACTGAGCGAAACGTCGCGAAACTCGATTGCTGGAGGGTTATTAGTTTCTGTTTCCATGGCCATGTTTCAACCTGTCAAGCCGCTTAATTAGCGCAGCATGTCAAACTGTGGAGGGCCGCAATCGCACGTAATGAGGCTTCCACATCTTTTCCTTCACGCGCTCTTTGAGAACGTCGAGCGTGGTGACTTCAGCTAATCCTGATCGCTGAGCTTCGAGGCCGACCGCTAACGCCACGGCGCGCGAAACGTCTCTGACCTGCTCCAGAGGCGGATACAGGGCCGCATCTCGGCCGTTTGTCGTCGGCGAAAATTCGCTTAATACTTTTGCGGCCGCAGTGAACATTGAGTCGGTAACGCGGCGCGCGCCTGAGGCAATTACACCGAGCCCGACACCCGGGAAAATGAAAGAGTTGTTGCATTGGCCGATTTCGATCGTGCGACCGTGGTACGGCACCGGCGCGAATGGGCTGCCGGTCGCGACCAGCGCGCGACCATTTGTCCAGGCGATCAAGTCGGCCGGCGTTGCTTCACTTTTCGAGGTTGGATTTGAAAGCGGGAAAATCACCGGCCGCTCAACATACTTCGCCATCTCGCAAACTATGTTTTCGGTGAACGCGCCCGGTTGGGCCGACGTGCCGATCAGAATCGTAGGTTGTACGTGCGCAATGGCTTCAGCAAAAGAGATTTTGGATTTATCCGCCACTTGCCAATCGCGAGTTCGCTCAATCGGCTGCGCATACTTTTGCTTGAAGGGATCAAGATTCGGACGAGCGTCATGAACCAGTCCCTGGCTGTCAACCAGCCAGATGCTCGTGCGTGCCGCAGCCTCAGGCACGCCATCGTCAACCATCGCAGCGACGATCTGATCCGAAATTCCGATTGCCGATGCGCCCGCGCCGAGAATTAGAATCCGCTGTTCTCTCAAGCGCGTGCCGATAAGTTTCATGGCCGCGAGCAGTCCCGCCACGGTAACCGCACCGGTTCCCTGAATGTCGTCGTTGAAAGTGCAAAGACGATCGCGATAGCGTTCCAGCAGGCGCGGCGCGTTGTGCTTGGAAAAGTCCTCCCATTGCAGCAACACGCGCGGAAACTTCTCCTTGACCCCCTGGACGAAGGCTTCGATAAACTCGTCATAGTTTTCGCCGCGGACGCGCGCATGACGCCAGCCGAGATATAGCGGGTCATTCAACAACTCCTCGTTGTTGGTACCGACATCCAGCAGGATTGGCAGCGTTGTTCGCGGGTGAATTCCTGCGCATAGCGTGTAGAGCGAAAGTTTTCCGACTGGGATTCCCATTCCTCCGACACCCAGATCGCCAAGTCCAAGAATCCGTTCACCATCGGTGACCACAATCACGTTGACGTCCTGCACTGGCGCCGTATCGAGTAGCGTGCGAATCTCGTGACGATACGGATACGAGATATAGAGCCCGCGCGGGCGGCGAAACAGGTGACTGTATGTGCGACACGCTTCACCAACGGTGGGCGTATAGATGATCGGCATCATCTCGGTGATGTGCTCGTTTAAGAGCCGATAGAACAGGATTTCGTTGCGGTCCTGAAGCGCGGTAAGAAAGATGTATCGCTCGACGTCACTCTCCTTCCGCAAATAATTCTCATAGACGCGCGCCAGTTGCTCCTCCATGGTCGAGCAGTGCAGCGGCAACAAACCCAGCAGCCCGAGTTCTCGTCGCTCGTCCTCGGAAAAACCGCTGCCTTTGTTTAGCAAAGGCTCATCCAATAATTGATGTCCCGACAACGTGACGCTCAGCATCTCGGGTTCGGCGCGTTTCGTCTCAAGTTGTGCGATAGCCATGTTGTTTACACCCGCCTTTGCGTGCTCACCCCGCAGTAACGTGCCGGCCAATAATTCGCGGTTCCTGCTGGGCACACCTACGGTTGGAACTCTGCAATTCCTTAGCGCAACCGATATGCCGTTCAATTTGAGCTAAAACGCGCAGGCGAAAAGAGTTTTTGTGAGGAGTTTCACGCTCGGAGGCGTCTTTTCCCCCAACGGAAATTTACGAGTTGAACGAGAGCGGACCGGCTCCCTTGTTAGGAAGAGGAGGGACATTTGTCGAATGAACGCAGGTTATGGCTGCTTGTAAACTATACCGTCCTTGATGACGAACCGAACATGCCGCAGAGCTGAAACGTCGTGTGTCGGATCGCCCTCGACGGCGATGAGATCCGCAAACAGTCCGCTCTTCACACGACCGATCTTGTCTTCCATGTGGAGGACACGTGCGTCGATCGATGTCGCCGAGCGCAGCGCATCAAGAATCGGCATGCCCCAAGCCACCATCGTTTCAATCTCACGCGCGTTGTCTCCGTGCGCGAAGACGCCCACGTCGCTCCCGCTCGCGATTGTCACACCAGCAGCAAGCGCTTCCTTAAAAACGCGCTTCTTGTTTTCCATCGTCGCAGGGCTCGCTACCGAAAGCGTCGGACAGAGTGCCACGCCACGTTCTTTCATCAACCGAAACAGTTCAGGATTAAGACCATCGCCGTGCTCGATCGTTTCGACGCCCGCAAGAATTGCGCGGCGCGCGCCCTCGGTTGACGTCGAATGCGCCGCGACGGGGATCCCTGCGCTCTTCGCAATCTCGACCGCGAGTTTCAGTTCGTCGAGCGTGAACGTCGCGTGTGCAGCGCCACCTGCGCCCCAGCGATAATCCGCGTAGACTTTCACCCAGTCGGCGCCTTTGCCGATCTGCTCGCGTACAACGCGACTCAGACCATCGACGCCGTCAGCCTCTTCAGCGCCCTGCGGCACGTTCCACTCGGGCGCGAACCCTTTCGGCCCGTAACTGCCCGTCGCGACAATCGCGCGCGTCGCCACGAACAAACGCGGTCCCGGCACGATTCCCTGATTGACCGCCTGTTTCAATCCGACGTCTGCGTAACCGGCGCCTTCAGTTCCCAGATCCCGCAAAGACGTGAATCCGGCCATCAACGTACTGCGCAAGTGGTTTGTCGCGCGCGCGACGCGGAGACTTAGAGCTTCACGCGCGACCTGATCGTTCCAAACTGTTTCGCTGTAGGGATGCAAAAGGATATGCGAGTGTGCGTCGATCAATCCCGGCATGAGCGTCATGCCGCGAAGTTCGACCACCTTCGCATCGGCCGGAGCTTTGACTTCGCTCACCGGACCGACCGCTTCGATCTTTTGGCCGCGCACCAGCACGACCCAATTGTCATGCAGTTGCGCCGATTCGCCGTCGAAGACATGCGCGGGCTTCAGCAAGTAAACGGTCTCAGGTTTAGGCGCCGGTGTTTGCATTTGAGCAGTTGGAATCAGAAACAGCGCACAGAAAATTACGCAGGCGACCAGCGAGATGATGATTCGCATATCGTTGATTCGTTTGATGAATTGCGGGTTGTAACGCTACAGCTGTGACGCGCCGACCGCTTCGCGAACTTTGCCGTTGCCGCCGGCAATTGCAGCTGCCGCTCGATCGCTTGCTTCGAGTGCCGCGTGCGCCGCCGCCAGTCGCGCCACCGGCACGCGATAAGGCGAGCAACTCACGTAGTTCAGCCCAATCTCGTTGCAGAACGCGATGGACTGCGGATCGCCGCCGTGTTCGCCGCAGATGCCGAGCTTCAGATTTTCCTTGACGCTGCGCCCCCGCTCGGCACCGAGACGCACCAACTCGCCCACGCCTTCGCTGTCGAGCACCTGGAACGGATCGTCGGCCAGAATTTTTCGATCGACATACGCCGGCAGAAATCGTCCGGAGTCATCACGACTCAATCCAAAAGTCGTCTGCGTCAGATCGTTTGTGCCGAACGAGAAAAACGCAGCGTGCTGGGCAATCTTGCCAGCGGTCAGCGCCGCGCGTGGCAATTCGATCATCGTGCCTACCTCGTAATCGATCGTCATGCCGTGCTCGCCCGTCACCTGTTGCGCAACTTCATCGATGAGAGCCTTCTGTTGCGCCAGCTCTTCGCTCACTGAAACCAGCGGCACCATGATTTCGAGCGTCACTTGCTTACGCTCGCCTTTGACCTGGCAAGCGGCCTCGAAGATCGCGCGACACTGCATGCGCGTGACTTCCGGAAACAGCAGTCCGAGACGACAACCACGGAAGCCCAACATCGGATTCGCTTCACGAATCTTGTTGACGTGATGCAACAGTTGCCGCTTCTCGTCGATGTGATCGAGCAGTTGATCCATGTCTGCAAGCGTCTTCGCCTGCCGCAAAGCCATCTTTAGTTCGGAAAGCTCGCCGAGCAGTTCATCAACGTTCGGCAAGAATTCGTGGAGCGGCGGATCGAGCAGACGAATCGTCACCGGGAAACCGGCCATCTCGCGAAAGATGCCGACGAAATCACCTCGTTGCAGCGGCAAAAGCTTCTCCAATGCTTTCTCGCGCGCACCGACGCCGTCAGCGAGAATCATTTCGCGCATTGGCGTCAGACGCTGATCGCCAAAGAACATGTGCTCAGTGCGGCAGAGACCAATACCCTCGGCGCCGAAACCGCGTGCGGTTCTTGCGTCGAGCGGCGTGTCGGCATTCGCGCGAATGCCCAACTTGCGAAACTTGTCGGCCCACTTCATCAGTTCGTGAAAATCCTGACCAAGTGTCGGCTGAATCGTTGGCACTTTGCCGAGAAACACCCGGCCCGTCGAGCCGTCAACCGTAATCCATTCGCCTTTGGTGACGACTTGGCCGTTGACGCTGAACTGGTGCTGGCCGTAATCGATATCCAGCGCGGACGCGCCGCTGACGCAAGTCTTACCCATGCCGCGCGCGACCACGGCCGCGTGACTGGTCATGCCGCCACGCGCGGTGACAATGGCCTGCGCTGCAACCATGCCATGGAAATCGTCAGGACTGGTTTCGAGCCGAACGAGGACCACCTTCTCGCCTTCGCGCGCCATTTCCTCCGCTTCGTCAGGAGTGAACACGACTTTGCCTGAGGCAGCACCCGGGCTGGCCGGCAATCCAGTCGCGAGCACATGCGAGTCAGCTTTCGGATCGACGGTCGGGTGTAGAAGCTGATCGAGCTGCTCAGGCGTTACGCGACGCACCGCAGTCTGGCGATCAATCAACTTCTCACTGGCCATGTCGACCGCAATCCGCACCGCCGCCGCGCCCGTACGTTTCCCCGTGCGCGTCTGCAACATCCAAAGTTTCCCGCGTTCAATCGTAAACTCGCAGTCCTGCATGTCGCGGTAATGCTTCTCGAGCAACTGGGTGATTTCCGCGAACTCCTGATAAACCTTTGGCAGTTCTTTCCTGAGTTGTGCGATCGGATTCGGTGTGCGCGTTCCCGCGACCACGTCCTCGCCCTGCGCATTCAGGAGATATTCGCCGTAAAGTTCCTTCTTGCCAGTCGATGGATTGCGCGTGAAGGCTACGCCGGTTCCGCTGTTCGCGCCCATGTTGCCGAAGACCATGGTCTGCACATTCACCGCGGTGCCGAGGTCATCCGGAATACGATTGATGCGCCGATAGTCCATCGCGCGACGTCCCATCCACGAATTGAACACCGCGGCGATCGCGACGCGCAGTTGTTCGTATGGGTCATCGGGAATTGCGCTCTGCTCAGCCAGAATGATCTGCTTCTCAGCCGCAATGATTTCGCGCAACGCTTTCGGTTTTAGATCAGTATCCTTGCCGCCTTTGGTCTGGGCTTTGAAGCGATCCATTACCCGCTCGAACTTTTCATGCGCAACGTCCAGCACGATCTCTCCGAACAAAGAAGCGAAGCGACGATACGCGTCCAGCGCGAAACGAAGATCGCCGGTCTGCTCTGCGAGACCCTGCACCGTCTCCTCGTTCAACCCGAGATTCAAGACCGTATCCATCATGCCGGGCATGGAAAAGGCTGCGCCGGATCGCACGGAGACGAGCAGAGGATTTTCAGGGTCACCAAACTTCTTGCCGACTTTCTTTTCGATTTCGTGGAGCGCTTCCACAACTTGTTCCCACATGTCTTCGGGGAATTGTTTGTTGTTCGCGTAATAAGCGTTGCACGCCTCAGTAGTGACGATCAGACCGGGCGGCACGGGCAATCCGGCGCGCGTCATCTCGCAAAGGCCGGCGCCTTTTCCGCCGAACAAAGTCTTGTTCTCGCCGTTACCTTCTTCGAAAAGGTAAACCCACTTTTGTTCGGTTTCGGCTGGTGTACTTTCGGTTTCGGTGACTTCGAGGGTTGCTTCAGGCACTGTGTTCTACCTCAGAATAAGGGGTGTTCGGACAGACATCATACACCCAGAAGTCGGCTGGCGCAGCAGCGAACTCGGTCAATCGCAAATGGCGCGTGATCGCCGTCACGAGTGAAATCTGCAAGGAATTTGCGGAGCTTCAGTTTGGAAATTCGAACACGCTCGTGTCAAATTCGTAGCAGTTATGATGAGTGCCGATCAACTGGAGAAATATCTGCCGCCGTGGTTGGCGAAATTCCTGAGCCTGCAATGGCTGCCGGATATTCGTTGGCTGCGCCGCGTGATCGTCGCGGTGATTGGTTTCACCGTGCTGCTGATCGGCGTCGCCATGATGGTGCTGCCGGGACCGGCAGTCGTCGTCATCCCGCTCGGCCTGGCGATCCTGGCTACGGAATTTGTTTGGGCGCGACGTGTGCTGAAAAAAGCAAAAGGCTATTTTGAGAAGGGCAAGAAGAAGCTGAAGAAGGCCAAAGAAAAAATTGCAGATTAGTATTTCGGCACGCTCGGATCCACTTCGTTAGACCAGGCCGTAATCCCGCCTTTCAAATTCATCAAGCGACCCGTGAAACCTGAACGCTGGAGCGCTTCGATTGCTTTGGCGCTCCTACCACCCATCTTGCAGTGCAGAACCGTTTCACGATTCGGATCGATTTCGTTTTGCCGATTTAAGATTTGGCCCAACGGAATTAACGTCGAGTTAGGGATGCGGCCGATTTCAAATTCGTGCGGCTCGCGCACGTCGATGATTTGCAAATCGTCGCCCTGATCCAGGCGCTGCTTTAGTTCGGTGGCAGTGATTTCTTCCATAGTCGTTGGCTCCGCGGGCTGTTGGCTTATCCCGCAAAACTCCTCATAGTCAATCAGTTCTTTAATGGTGGGCGAAGTTCCACATACAGGGCAACTCGGATCTTTGCGCAGCTTCAGTTCGCGAAAGCGCATGCGCCAGGCGTCGAACAGAAGCAGCCGTCCGACCATTATGTCTGGCGCGCCGAGAATGACTTTGATTGTTTCGCTCGCCTGAATCGCGCCGATGATTCCCGGAAGCACGCCGAGCACGCCACCTTCAGCGCATGACGGCACCAATCCCGGCGGCGGTGGTTCAGGATAAAGGCAACGATAGCACGGGCCCTTTTCGGCCCAAAAGACGCTCGCCTGTCCTTCAAATCGAAAGATCGAGCCGTACACGTTCGGCCTGCGGGTCAAAACGCACGCGTCGTTCACGAGATAGCGTGTCGGAAAGTTGTCAGTACCATCGACAATCACATCGTAGTTAACAAACAGATCCAGCGCGTTGGTGCTCGTCAATCTGGTCTCATGGGTTTCGATTTCGACATGTGGGTTGATGTCTTCGATGCGATCGCGGGCGGAAGCAATCTTCGAACGTCCGACGTCCTTGGTGCCATGGATAATCTGTCGC
>JBKPPE010000023.1:0-5214 GCA_046733375.1 Acidobacteriota bacterium
GCCGTGGAGCGACTCGGCGCAGCGTTGGACGAATTGAAGAACTCGCATTAGCGGTGTCAGAGTGCCAGCTTCAGCTGGGCTTTTTACGATTCAAATAAGCCCGACTAAAGTCGGAACTCTAACTCCAAGCTTCAGCATGAAAATCACGATCATTGGCGGCGGTCCGGCTGGCATGTACTTCGCCATCCTCATGAAACTGGCCGACGCCGCACACGACATAACCATTCACGAACGCAACGGGCCGGACGATACGTTCGGGTGGGGCGTGGTGTTTTCGGGAAAGACGCTCGCGAACCTGCGCGCGGCTGATCAAGTGTCTCACGCGGAAATCACGCGCGACTTTGAACCCTGGGACAACGTCGATGCCGTGAAAGGTGACGAGAAGATCTCGATCCACGGCAACAGTTTTTCGGGCATTGCCAGGATTCGACTGCTGAAGATCCTGCAAAGACGATGCGAAGCCCTTGGTATCCGCATCAACTTCCGAAGTGAAGTCAACGACATCGAATTGCTAAGACATGATTGCGATTTGCTCATCGGCGCGGATGGTGTCAATAGCACAGTGCGTCAAGCGTTCGCTGAGAAGTTTCAACCAAATCTAAGCACCCGCCCAAACAAGTACATCTGGTACGGCACGAACCATCTGTTTCACGGGCTGACGCTCACGTTTCGTGAAAACGACGCCGGTGTGTTCGCGGCGCACTCGTACAAATTCGACAAGAGCACCAGCACTTTTATCGTTGAATGCGATCCACAAACGTGGAGCAGCGCGGGATTCGGTTCCATGAACGATCAGGGCACCCGCGAGTATGTCGCGGCAGTCTTTGCGAGCGATCTCGAAGGCCAGCCGCTGCTTTCAAACAATTCCAAATGGATCAATTTCGTGCTGGTAAAGAACGCGAATTGGCATTTTGAAAACGTCGTGCTGCTCGGAGACGCACTTCACACCGCACACTTCTCCATTGGATCCGGCACGAAACTGGCGATGGAAGATGCGATAGCGTTGCAAGAGTGTTTCGATGCGACGCCCAATGTGAGCGCAGCTCTTGGTGAGTTCCAGCGTAAACGCAAGCCGGTGATCGAAGATTATCAGGCGGCTGCTTACGAAAGTATGGTCTGGTTTGAGAGTGCGCGCGACTACATGCATCTTTCGCCGATCGAACTCGCTTACTCGTTGATGAAGCGCAGCGGGCGCGTTGATGATGAAGAGTTGCGGAAGCGCGATGCAGAGTTTCTCGCGCGGTATGAGAAACGGTCTCGAAATTCTTTTCGGCGAGACACAGATGTAAAGACGGCTACAGGATGGAAGCGCATAGACCAGATTCGGAAGGGTGAGATTGTGTTTACTCACATGAATCGCCTGCGACCAGTGGTTGGAGTTCAATCACATTCGCACGTAGGAAGGTTACTTGGGTTAAAACTCCGCATTTCATCTGCGGTTGTTTGGGTTTCGCCGGACCAAAGGTTTCTCTCCCCCTCTCCGCAAGCGGAGAGGGGGTTGGGGGGAGAGGTTAGCGACGTGCTCAACCCCACCCCTAACCCCTCCCCGCTTGCGGGGAGGGGAAATAGCGCAGCTACTATCCATCGAGACCTCGGTGGTTATGCAGGACGTCTATCGTACGCAGCTCGCCGCCTTCGGCAAGAATCCACGCCAGCCGAAGAAGTGCTCTGGGAACGTCTTCGCTCGCGGCGGCTCAAAGGTGCAAAGTTCAGGCGTCAGCATCCCTTGGGTGCAAATTACATCGTCGATTTCTATTGTCCGGTCGCAAGGTTGGCCATCGAATTAGACGGCAGTGTGCATAACTCTGCACTTGCCATTTGGAGCGACGGAATACGCCAAAGACAAATTCAATTCGCCGACGTCCGCATACTCAGATTTCGAAACGACGACGTGATGAAGGATCTCGATCGGGTGGTGGAAATTATTGCTGATGCTCTCTCTGGTTCGATAGATATAGGCCCGGGGTGGCTGAGAGCAGATCAAGTCTCGGTCGGGTGGGTTTTAGTTTCCGATGAAATAGGCTCGACTGATGAAATAGAAACGATCGAGTCTGAGTTCGGCAATGAGACTTTGTTTAGTTTGTCCGTTGAAGATGATCACTCGTTTATCACGCAGTGCGGAGTCGCGCGTGGCTAGAAACTCACGATCGGTTCTATGCCTTCCACTTCGGCGGCAACAGACGCCTTCGACCATCTGAAGCCATTGAAATTCCTTCTTCCAGTTCCTTACGGTCCCAAAGTTTGCAGGTAACCTGGCGATGCGCCTGGTCGAGCGCTTCGCAATAGTTCGTGTAGGTGCAGCGCCGCACTTCGTCTCCGCGACCAAGTCTCACTTTGCGAAACCAATCGGGATCGGCAAGTGCTTGTCGCGCCATCCCGATAATGTCAGCGTCACCGCGTTGCAGAATCGATTCAGCCTGTTCGAAAGTCGCGATGCCGCCCGTCGCGACAATTGGAACATGGAAGCCCGCGCCGTCCACGGCGTGTTTGATTTGCGCAACGAGGGGAACTGATCGGCCAAAAGGTCCGCGCTTGTCGGACAAGGTTGTGGGCATGCATTCGTAGCCGCTCTGACCGGTGTACGGATAAACCGCCGCGCCAATCTTCGGTTGTTCGGCGTCTTCGAATTTGCCGCCTTTCGAGATAGACAAGTAGTTGAAGCCGGCTTTGGCGAATTCAACCCCGAAATAAACAGCGTCATCAATGCGATTGCCCCCGGCGATCACTTCGTCGCCCAGAAAACGCACACCAAGGACGTAGTCATCACCCACACGTTCACGAACGGCGCGATAAACCTCCAAAGGCAATCGCGCGCGGTTTTCGCGCGGCCCGCCGTAACCGTCATCGCGATCATTTAACGCACTGAGAAATCCCGCCATCGTGTACGCGTGCGCGTAGTGAAGTTCGACGCCGGCAAACCCGACTGCACGTGCGCGCGCGGCGGCGTCTGCAAATATTCCCGGCAGCGCTTGTGGCAATTCTTTGATATGAGGCAAGTGCGTGTCGGTCACACGCTCGCGATAACCGAAGCGGAGAGACTCAAGCTCACGCGCGTCGAGCACATTGTCTAAGACGTCATCTGACGCATGCTTCAGGAACTCACGCGCTCTCGATTCATCGCCGTTGAGATATCGCGGATCATCTGTCAATCGCGCGATCGCTTCACGATGGCGCGTCGTGATTGTGAGAAACCGATCGAAATACTTTTGCGGATCAGGACGACGCCTTACCGCCAAAAAATCGATGATTTGAATAAAGAGTTTCGTCTGATCGTCGCTCGCCTCGCGGACGGTCTCAACCAGTTTCGTCAGTCCGGGCCGAAATCGATCGTGACCGATGCGCAGCAGTGGTCCGCTGGGAATGTCACGCACGCCCGTCGCTTCGACCACCAGCGCCGCCGGTTTCCCTTCGGCAAATCGCCGATACCAATCAAGATTTTCTTGCGTAACAAAACCGTCTTCCGTCGCACGCCACGGCACCATCGCCGGCACCCAAGTGCAACTCTCGAGCGTCAGCGATCCAATGCGAATCGGTTGAAACAGCATCGATCGCGCCGCGTCTTCCGCGCTGGGCCAAAACGTCTCAGGAATCGAATGTTTGATCGGTTTGGGAAACTTCCACATGAACGAGTCACTTTAGCAGTGTCAGAACCGAGAGCGGTAGCGACCGGATCGGAGAGTACTGCCGTATTTTGAATTCTTAGCCCGCCGCTCCGATATCTCAGCTTTTCCTCTGCGGTAAAGCCTTTCAGTTTGTGATTAACCGCATGAGTGCGCTGAGGTCTTCGCAGAGGAACGCAGAGAAAAGCTGAGACTAGGGTGCCGATCGGAGAGTCCGCTTACTTCACCGGAAATCACAACACATTACGCTCCGTTGATTTTTTGATCCGGTCGCTACCGCTCTCGGTTCTGACACGGGCATGGTAAATTACGATCCGAAACAAGCGGAGCGTCCGTGACCGACAATCTACTCAAATATCGCTCTGAATTTCCGATCCTCGAAAAGACTGTCTATCTGATCTCACACAGTCTCGGCGCGATGCCGCGCGCAACGTATGAGCGGTTGCACGACTATGCTGACAAGTGGGCGACGCGTGGCGTGCGCGCATGGGCCGAAGGTTGGTGGGACATGCCGGTGACAGTGGGGAATGAAGTTGGGCGCATCATCGGCGCGGATTCCAACACGGTCGTGATGCATCAGAACGTTTCGATCTGCCAGTCACTGATTCTCTCTTCGTTGCTCCCGGCAAACGATCCCAAGCGAAACAAGATTGTCTTCGAAGAACTTAACTTTCCGTCGGTGATGTACGTCTACGAAGCGCACGCGCAAGCCCACGGCTTGCGTATCCAGCGAGTGGAATCCGAGGACGGCATCACGATGTCGCTGGAGCGCATGCTCGTGGCAATAGATGAAGAGACACTGCTCGTGCCGATCTCGCACGTGCTGTTTAAGAGCGGGTTTCTGCAAAACGCTAAAGCCATCACCGAACGCGCGCACGAAATGGGCGCCATGGTCGTGCTCGATACTTATCAATCGGCAGGCACAGTTCCCTTCAGCGTGAAAGAATTGAATGTCGATTTTGCAACGGGCGGATCCGTCAAGTGGCTTTGCGGCGGACCAGGCGCGGGCTACTTGTACGTGCGGCCGGACTTGATCGATCAGCTTGAGCCGAAGACGACCGGTTGGATGGCACACGAGCATCCGTTCGCGTTCGAAACAGAGATGCATTACGCGCCGAACGTCACGCGATTTCTGCACGGCTCGCCCGCGATTCCAGCGCTGTATGCAGCGCAATCCGGGTACAGCATCATCAATGAAATTGGCGTTAACGCGATTCGCGAAAAGAGTATGCGACAGACGCAACACCTAATTGCGCGCGCTGAAGAAGCCGGCTTTCGCGTGACGAGTCCCAAAGACCCGGCGGCGCGCGGCGGAACGATCACAGTCTGGGATGACAACGCAGCTGAAATTACGAAGGAGCTAGTGCGCCGCGAATTCATTGTCGATTATCGTCCGGGTGCCGGCGTGCGCATCTCGCCGCATTTCTACACGAAGGATGAAGAGCTGGAACTCGTCATCGCTGAGATGAAAAAGATTCGCGACGGCCGGGAATTCAAAGCTGAGAAAGCCGGCGCGGCTTTTTGAGATCGCCATGAAGCGTAGTGGCATGATTTGGTTTTGTAACGCAAACTGTTAGTTTGCGCTCCTGATAGA